>JALGVI010000162.1 GCA_029838215.1 Candidatus Helarchaeota archaeon
AGAGATTGCGCCAATTTCTGCAAGGTGAGTCATTCTTTCAAGCGTGCTACTGGCTTCATCTGATGCAATTAACAAGCCGTCTTCCGTGATCAATGTTGCGCTTGAAATTCCCGTGTTTGCTTTTAGAGTATTTAATATCTCTTGCAATGGTTTTTGAGCTAACATGTCATGCTAACTCCTTTATTATTTGTGTGTAAGATGATTCCGTAATCTCACCTGTAATTATTCTAAGAAGTTGAATAATGGCTTCCTTGATGCCAAAATTATTTCTTGCAGAGCCACCATGGGCGTTTTCCTTGATCAAGTCAGATATTTCCTCTGGTGTCAATGCTTCTTCAAGGTCTTGCTTGTTAGCCACGACGACCATTGGAACGTTTTCACCCAGCATGCACCTGCATTCTGCAATCAAAGTCAATGCATTTCCAATGGAATTGGGATCGGAGCTATCGACAACGAACAGGACTCCATCGCTACCACGTGCTACCATTCTCCTGACATCCTTGAAGTGAAGCTGTCCTGGACTTCCCTTGATTTCTATTTTTTTAATGAGCCAACCAGCATATTCGCTTTTTTCTTTCAGGAATTTATCGAGACTCATAATTACTCCTTCGGAGTTTTCGTTTGGGCGGGCCCAGATGAGGTGTCCAAGGTCGAAACCAACGGTCGTGGATGTTTTTTCGCCCCGGTACAATTGCCGGAGAGAAGCCACAAACATAAATTTTGTAATCGTAATTTTTCTTTAACACGTTCCTAGAACCTCCTATTTATAAAAATAAATAAAAAAATGGGGATTTTAGCCAAGTGTTTGCTTGATTTTTTCCAGGGCTTGTCCTATCTCAAAATCTAGCAATCCGATCTTGGCATCAGATGGTGCAAGTGAGATCAGAAGAGCGTTTTTTAAGGAGTTTAAGAGAACGATTCGATTGGTTCCGGTCAAGACCATCTGACCTAAGTCACCTATTTTCAGATTTTCACCAACTCTTGTTCCCACGGATGTAAGTGCTGCGGCCATCGCTGACACGGCTTTTTCGTCTATATCAGAATGCAATGCCGAAGCCATCATTTGTCCTTTTGGAGTGACAATGGCACTTCCATCTATCGAGGTATTTTTTTCCAATTCTTTCAAGATCTGACTTAATTTTTCCAGCTTTGCACTCATTTTTTATCACCTTATTTATTTTCAAAGCTGTCACACGTCTGTTGAGATTCTTGTCCAACGTAGATCTGTTTTTTTTCGCACCATGCTTGACCATCATCATTTTCTCCGCCAAAAAACTTACAATCTGAACAATTGGTCATTTTACATCACTCCAAACTTATTGTGATTTTTGCAGAATTTTCTTCCGGAATGAACTCATAGCTATCAATTGAAAACCTTTTTCCAGATCCTTCTTCAACGTAGGCATGAAGCATTGAGATGATTGGCGTGGGAGGTATGAAACCCTTTGGCTTATCTTCTAGAAATATTTGATTTGCTTGGTGCAGAATGCTATCTCCTAATTTTATAATGAATTTATTCTCATTGAACTCCTCAATACGGGCTTTTTGGCAGATCCCTGTTTTTTTTATGCGCTGAATAAAGGATTCTACAATGCCTTTAATGTCATTTCCTGTAACATCGAGTTTGAAGTTTTTTTCGATCAAATGCGCAGCTTTTTCTTTGAATGCCCTTGCCATTTGAACTAGGACGAGATTGACATCGATACCCATGTTGCTTAATGCTTCGTTATATGCCACAACAACATAGTTTAAGAAGTCTACAAGTTTTCTATATTCCATTTTCTTCTCAACTCTCTCCGCAATTGTTGATCGATTCTGCAATGCTAGATTTAGCTTTGAAATATAAAAATCTAGATTTTATTTCTCCCATTAGCGAGTTACCACTCTGATAATCTCATGTTTATTAAAATAGTCAATTTGTTAAAAAATTGGATCAAAGAATTTACCCGTTGCGAACATCACCAAAGAAGGACGGAAAAATTGCGAAATTACAATAACTTTTTTAATTCCAATTTCTTATGATGCCCATTGATCACTTGCTCTATGATTCACTTCGAAGGATGTCCTTTCGGAATCTTTCGAACGTTCCTCCTAAGAAGTGCCCTTTTATCCAAAAAATCTGGAATACTTGAAACTATTCGTTAAATCTAAATAAAAATTCAATTGCCGAAAGATGAATTGCAAGAATCTAACTATTTACAATCGATAGGAAATTTGATTGAAATGGCAAATGAACGTAAATTAAGTTCAACCGAAAAACTAATTTTGAAAGAACTAATCAACGATGCAAGAGCTACAATAAGTACCATTTCGAAAAATATTGGAAAAACTCGACAAACAATATCGAAAAATTTAGGAAATTTATTAGAAAACGATAAAATACAAATCAACACATCCATTAATAAAAAGTTTCTTTCACCAAAGATCGTTAGCATCAGCATTCAATTGAAGTATATCAATGATTTAAACCATTACATTAAATTGTTTCAAAAATGTCCAAGAACACTTTATATACTTTTGAATCCTGCCTTGAATCAACTGCGGGTCATTCTTTTTTATGAAAAAAGAGAATTGCTAACGAATGATGAAATTTTTTTTCTTCCCATTACGTCTCGTCTGCAAAAAGATGAAAAAATTTCCTCTTTGTCCATAGAGCTGCCATGTCAATTGTTATATCCCGACTTTATCAACTTGAAAAAACAAATCTTTACTACCAAACAATCAATTTCTCCTTGCCAAATGAAATGCGATGAATGTAGCTACTATGAAAAAGATCTTTGTTTAGGATGTCCGGCAACCATGCATTATAAAGGTTCTCTTTTTGGCGAATTGAAGTTTTAGTCAAATGGTAAATTTAAAAAGTTTTGCATTTCATTGGAAATTGCAATCCTATCCTTTCATGATGATTTCTGCGATCTCATTATCGAAGTCCAGAAATTGACATCGATCGTAATTCCATTCTTTGAGTTCATCATTGTATTTCCTGATGAATGACGTTGCAATCTGCCTTAATTTCTTTTTTACTTCCGTATCAGGCTCAAACACATCAACTAGTGCCGAAAATATGAAATTTTCATGTTCGATGAACACTAACTTAATAACCTCTAATTTAATTGACTCCAAGGTTTTCTTTGTATAGCATGAAGCAAACGTAAAAATTGCTGCAAAAAAGCCCGATATTAAATCAGAATCTAAAGAGCTAATTTCATTGTCGTTTATATTCTTATGAAACAATAATTGACCGCCTTTTTTTAATGCATAAACGTCATAAAACATACTATCTTCTCCAGC
>JALGVI010000026.1 GCA_029838215.1 Candidatus Helarchaeota archaeon
ATCTGTCTCATGTCAGGACCTTATTTTTGATGAATCTTCTGAATTATATTAAGGTGTTTAGCTTTATAAATGTTGATCCAAAAATTTTACATAAAAAATGGAAATGTCTAAAATTTGGACTTCAACTGTCGCAATTTTCGGCAAAAATCAAAATGCGCATTTTTTCCTCGCGGCAATACTTTCACGCACCTCTCTCCGTCACTCATCCGCTCAATAATAAGAATCGTCCCAAAAATTCTTTTTAAACTCATCGGCGGTGATCATCATGACGTGATATAAATGGCAAGCATAAAAATGGAAAAATCTGATACGTATCAGTTCAAAAACGAAATGCTTCTCAAACGATTAAAAGCACGTTTTCACGGATCCTTGGGTGAAGTCTCTTTTTGGGATTTATATCGTGCCGCGAAGCAATTTAGCTCTTAATTTTTTTAGGAGAAAATCATCGAAAAAAAGAAAAAATGAGTTTAAGATTTTTTTCGGAGAGTTCTTCTGGGAAAACAAAGAAGTACAACCATACCAAGTCCTAATAGAATAAAGAGAATTTCGAATCCGGGGATGGCAGGAGGTAAGGTTGTAGATTCAGGGGGATAATCGATGACATCGTTTGGAGTGATAATATTATTTGTTCCTGAGTCCAAGATTCCGTTCATTGTATTGTAATGAATGGTGTTGTACGTCACGTTATTATCGTGAGATCCTCCGACCAACTGAATGCCATATTTTCCATTATATGAAATAGTATTGTAATGGAATTCGTCATGATGGCTTCGAGTGTTTACCACGATTCCTTCCATGCCGTTATTGGTAATGGTATTGTTGTAAAAGTCAGAATAATTTGCATCTATGCAAATTCCTTGCAGACCGTTATCCGTTAACGTGTTGAGGGTGATGTTATGACTAATGCCGCATAGATCGAGACCGATATACCGGTTATGAGTTATATTATTGTTGAAAAGCGTCAGATTATCAGAATCATCTGCAATCACCACCCCGCCCCACTTATTCCATAGGATATTGTTGTTGACAATCGTGCTATTAGGAGCTTCTATTAAAGTCATGCCCGTATCTTCATTGTCAGTAATCTCATTTCCATCAATTCTGGAGAGATTACTTCTTTGAACGGAGATACCATATCCACCATTATCTGTAATGGTATTATCATTCATGTTGATTTGAACTGAATCCAAGACGAGAACCCCGAAAGGGCTTCCCGTATCAGGACCATCCGTAATCGTGTTATTCGAAAGAGTGATTGTTTCAGAATTAAGCATTACGACGATTCCATGATATGAGATTTCGGTAATGGTGTTTTGGATGATGAAACAATCCCTGGAATTAGACACGTTGATGCCGCTCAAACCTTGATAAATGTTGTTTATCGTGATGTTCACGTTAGTGCAGTTGTAAAGAACGATGTTCGAGCCGTGAGAAAAATTATTGAATTGAATTATTCCGTTGCTGACGTTCTCGAGATAGATATTTGGGCCGCCCGTGTTATAACAGGAACAATTCTGTATTGCAAAATACTTGTCCGTGTTATTTATTAGAAAACACGGTTCGTAAGTGAGCAATTCTGTTGTATTAATGTTTTTCAATTGAAAGATGTAGGGATCTCCTTTATTTCCAGTCCCTCCGGAGGAATTCAATTGCAACCAAGTATTATTTTGCATATTGTAAGGCTCATCGCTCGCAAGTATTGAAATCGGAGTAAAATCAGGACCATTGACATTCATTGATGGTAATACAAAAAAAATACCAGAAATCGGTATTAGAAACAATAGAAAAAACGATAAAAATATACCCATTTTCATGTAAAAACGCAAGTTCAATCGCCTCTCTTGAATGAAAAAATTATTTTGAGAACATGCTCATGATTATTGCCTAAAAATATTACTTAGTTGCTTGATTTAAATAATTTTATAATTAATTCACAAGTATCGCATGACCTACAAATCATTTTAAAATACACAAAAGTGTACACTTTATAGAAATCATTAAACAATTCAATTAAGAGGTGTTGTAGAATGCCGCAACATACCGTGGGCGAAATGCCGGATGATTTATACATCAAGCCATTTTTACCAATCCTCTCATTCTTATGGCGAGTTTATAAAGAATACGGATGGGAAGGAGTGAATAATTATGAAGCCATGGGAGATGAAGGAATTTTTGATTTTTGGCAGAATAGGCTTAATGAGGGCATCTATACTGCTAAAGACGTGATTGAAGGCAAGATAGAGAAACCCGAGCGGGTTCTTTCCTATATTATCATGATTCCATCTTTATCGATTCGGAGTGATTTATGCATAGGAACGCAGAAATTATTTGGTGGTGAAAGCGTAGACGTTACTTACGCCACAATAAAGGATGATACTTCGGAACTCTTGCTTCTATTGAACTGTCATATTGAGGATGGCATTCCCGTGGATTGGTACATGATCAGAGAAACCGATGAGATTTTAGACAGGCGCCACATGAAGTATGGCTATAAATTACGAGAAATTCCTCGCCGCGTTAAAGGCATGAAAAAATCCGCAGCGATCTTGGAGGATGTTTTAAGGGATATCCGTAATGAAAGGACGCCACAATGGGCAGGCTCTGACTACTTCGTCGGAACCGTGCTTTCAAGTTGGGCAATAAATCTCATGTGCATACCTTCAAATTATGAGTGTATTGGCGAAACTTATGACGGATGGGCCAGTAAGGAGAAATATGGTTTACCGGATTATACGTTTTCGCTTCATCCGTTTCCATCAGCGTTTAACATGTTTTTTTATCAAGACCGTGAGACTTTTATCAGAAAAATCGCATCGTTAACGACAACAATGGACATGTATGTTCAACCTTTTGAACCGAAGAATTTGGAGATAATCAGGACCAGAGTTCCGCACGTGTTCACCACGTATAAAGACCAGATTGAAAACGAAGGCATTCCATTCCCCATTCAATCATTGGGCTGTACCTATCCAAATCTAAAAAGCAAGGACCCAAACATTCAGTTTGACAAAAAATATCCCAAAGGAGATCGGATAAAACCGTCGGACTTGGATCTTTCATTCGAAGAGTTCTTGGAAGGAGTTTATCTGGACGTAAATCACGAAACAAAACCGAAAACTATCGATAAGTCCAAGATTCTATCAATGGGAATCGGACGAAATACTCGATTTCTTTAATCGTCAATTTTTTTTCCTTTTTTTTGTAAATTTTACGTCTCTACAAGTCGGAAATTTAGGATTTATAAATTATATAATTGAAAATGATCATGCTTGAAAATATGCCTACTGCATAAGAGATCTTGAATGTTGGCATTAAAAACGGCGTTGTTACAAAGAGAAATAAGATGGTTCCGATGATAAGTAATCCCGCCATCACGCATAAAAGCAGGATTCTTTCTCCCATGATATATGGTTTTTCTTTTATTGAAAAAATTCGAAACCACAAGATGAAAGCAATTCCTAACAATGGAAGAAATAGGGGAAGTGTAAAAGAGAGGGGAAGCAGAAGGAATCCACTAATTTTGTCTCTGAAATCTTCAATTTCAGCACGTAATCGTTCATATTCTGCAGCATTAACAATGCCATAATCCTTTTTAATCCGAGATTTGTAACCCTTCCATAAGGTGTATTTGTAACTTCCAAACTTGGCCTTTATTTTATCCATTTTCGAGTATTTTTCAAATGGACGATATTCATCTTGTATCAAGGGAATGATAAAAACGAATAAAATCAAGGAGAACATCCCAAAAATGAGCGAAATAAACCTATCAAGCAAATCTATGGGTAGAAATGAGAGCCCCGTAATGATATTGTAAATTCCATATATGATCAACAAAAATCCCAAGATCATGAAGACGACCTTGAGCCGGGTTGCGAGCTTCTTGCGTTTCTTCATTTGTTTCGAAAAAATTCTGAAAAAGATAATGGTAACAGTAGCAAAAGTTATGCTAATGCCCAAACCGCTCAGGAATTTCATTGTAGCTCCAGAAATTAACGTCAATACGAGAAAAGCCGGCAAGATTAAGAAAATATTGAAATTCCAACCAAAAATGGGCATTATGATAAAAAACAGGGCGGTACCTACGGCAGCACTTATTCCGTAGCTTAAGTAGAGATGTTCGGAAACAGTTCGGCTGGCATTTTCGAAGTGCTCTAATATCTTTGAAGGAATTTGCTTAATAGATGAGAAAAATCCGTTGCTACTCATTCGAACCCTTACCGATTTTTTGTTTATTAGTAAGTCTAAATTCATTTAATTCTTTTTATAACGATCTATCAATTTTCTCATGTAATCTTGATCCATGCAAAAAATTGTCACGATAAATGCCACCAAGATGATGAGGTTTCCAAAGGCGAGACCGCCAAAACTGCCAACAAAGTAAAGAATTAACGCGGAAATAGAAAGAGTTGTCCCCCCAAACACCACGTTTAAAAGATCTTGCTTTTTTGGTTTGAAACGTTTGGGAATGTTTAAGTAAAGCGTGATCAGGAATGCTAGGAAGAATAAAAGCAGGAATAGTAGAGGCCATGCAAGAAAACCGATTAATGGACCGAATTCTTCTCCGTTAAGAATATTAATATAATAATCTTCGTAACTGGAGCCATCGAGAAAGATTGTCAACGCGGAAATGAAGATACCTTGAGGAAAATAAATATGCCCATGCCTGTTAAACATATAATAAGGATTGCCTGCGCTGGTCCACCAGTTAAGGCGAGCGACTTCCGTGCCCAATATTGGTACCGTTCCTGTTTCATTAAATACTATCGTCCACGAATGGGAATCTGATTCAGCAATAAACGGACTAATATTCCAATCATAGTTGATATTCAATCGTTCGAGTAAAGAACAGGTTACCACGGCGATTCCATCGCAGTCATCCATATTAATGCTCAGTACTTCGTCAACAGATGGAAGATGATCCCAAGTGAATCGTGGATATCCAAAATCGTATGCGTACGTAATTAAGCCATCTAGGCTTCGATTTCTCGTGTCCCCGAGCCGTTTATTTGAAACATTGTACAAAAATTCCTGAATAAAAGTAAGCTGGGACTCGAGGGTCGGGAGTTTTGGATGAGATATGAAAGTGCTAAAATTATCAATGCCCAACATATCCGATCTATTTGTAAATTCCCAAAATTGCGTTTCTAATGTCGCGCATTTATCCGGTTCGATCACATTGATTCCTGGAATGGACGTGATTCGACCCATCCTACGTATAAATTGATTTCCCCAATCGAAAGGAATCGGAAACATGATGAGGAATAGCATGAAAAAAAGGATAGCGAATTGAGTAAAGCGGATCTTGAAATTCTGCTTGCGAAAAGTTGCAATTGCCATTCCGATGAAAAATACAAGAAGGTATATCGTTAGAATCATGTACGTGATGATCGTGATAAATAGAAAGAATGCGAAGAGTGGGAGTCCCACGCCAAGAAAGATTTTGACTTGTTTTCGAATAATAAACCCCCCAATTAGAACTTAAAGTCATTTCGTTTCTTTTTTTTGGAATTTTTTTAATTCGTGTTCAAAAGCGTAGAGAGCTTTATCCATTGCTTCATTAATCAGGTCTTGAATTTCTTGTTCAGACATTTCGGGAATCGTCAATTCAATTTCAAAATCGAGCGAGAGTACTTCATCCATGTTGAGTTCTATTGAGATGTCCAAGTCGGTTATCTTCGATTTATGAACGCGTTCAAAGACAGTTTTTCGAGCATTTCGTTCCAAAATGATTAGAAGTCTGTCCAATTCTTCTTCAGGGATCGGTTTGAGCCCAAGGTCTATGATCATGAGATTTCAGCATAAAAAATCAATTCTAAGAGATATAAATAAAAAAGAGATGTTACATGGGCTGGAAGCTTCCGGCGCCACCTGAGCCTTGACTTTGAAGTATCTTTTGAATTTTTTCACGCATCTCATCAAGTTGGGATTTTGCCCGTTCTTCCTGCTTTTCCAGTGTTTTTAAACGCATCTCATAAGTTTCTTTCTTATCCTTGAGTTCAACAATGAGCTCATCCTTTTTTACTTGAACCATTATTGCTCCAATACTTTTGTATACAGCCATATCATCGGCAGTTTTTTCGAGTTTTTCAAGAGCCATATCCACGTCTCGAGCAGTCAGTTCAAGTTGTTGACGTTGCTGAACTAGGAGCTCATATCGTTGCTGAATTTGCTGAAATTGCTGAATTTGGTGTTGAACGTTTGGTGGTAATCCTTCCATACTAAATTCACTTTCCTTTTCAAGAAATTGTTTCAATCAGATAAACCATTTGGACGATATAAATTTTGTCAGCCTGTAAAATCATTCGATATTTTTCTTCACGAATGAATGAGTGTCTTCAATAATTTTTAGCCATCGAAAATATGAATTAACGACGGCACGAAATGAAGTTAAATCAGACGTGGAGATATCAAGCATGAGCGTGTTTTCATCTTTTTCGATAATTTTTAGTCTTATCCGGTCTTCTCGAGTAAATTCCGTTTCTGGTTTTAGTGCAAGATATGCCACGTTTTTCTCGTGTGGGGATTCGAAAAATAAATTTATTGTTGCTTGGATTCTTTCTTGCAAATCATCCACTCTAGCAGCAGAAATGAGTAATGCGTGGAGTGCTTACCGTTGATCTCGAGTTTTACATGAGATCCTTAAGACGTTTTACGTTGCGGGTTGCTTTTTTACCTTCCATCGTTACGGGAATGTATGCTCCTCCCGCAAATTTATATGAACATTTCTTGCATTGCCAGACACCTACTGAAACTCGGCGAACAGATGGGGTTTGGCATTGAGGACATCGGTGAGGTTGCTTCATTTTTTCTTCTATTTTTGCAACACGCTTTCGGACTGTTGAACCGTATCGAGGTCCGAATCGACCGGTGCTACCGACTTTTTTTGTTCTGGGCATGTCAAATCACGCATTTTATAGATTATTGATGGATAGATATATTTCTTCTTTTAATTGAAAATTCATTCTTGATTCTGTTTTTAATACTTGCTATAGAGATGAGAAATTAAAAAAAATAGAGAATTTGGGTGAAGTTTTATTCAGCTTTAGGTAGCGGAGGGAGTTTTGCTCGGATTGCTTCGACTTTCTTTAACATGTCATCGAGCATGTAAAGGCATTCTTCAATTGTTAGGGATCCGTCCGCCCCCTTCTGAAGACTACATATGTTGTTGTTTCCATCTAACGTAATTGTAAATCGAGCATCCAATACTCGTTCTTCGTTTTCGTTTGGGTCAAGCAAGATCTTTTTATTAATCTTGGCATAGGTGAACGAGACAGGGATGTTTGTTAATGGCAACGGAATCCAATCAGATCTATCCTTGTAGCTTCCTGAGAATTTAACATCACCATCTTTGGTAATTTCCTTAATACGCGGGATTTTTGTTGTTAATAATGCAGCCACAGCAGCCAATTCACCAGCATCAAACATATTGCCATCATATTGTATCACATATAAATCGATGAAAATGATGAATACTTTTTCGCCGGGTGTGATACAAAGTTTTTTCTTGTCGATAATTTCGGAGTGACGTAATCCACGATCAACGACACGAGCTACTTCGATTGACTGTTCACCAGGTGGTCCGGGTTCAAATGTTTGGGATGCCATTGGAATGAGTTCAGCATTAACAGTGCAAACACCTTCATTGGGCGTGTCGGGATATGGCGCACCCACGGAAACTTTAACACCTGCTAGAATTTCCGTCTTTCCAAGCCAAACGTGTGCAGAGCCTTCTGCTTTGACGATACAATCTGTTTTAATTTTAATTTCGCGAAATTCATCGAATTTTCGACCATCAATCCGCTGTCCTTTTGCAGCTAAGTTTTCAATAGCTGAGCGTTCGATTTCAGAGATTACTTTATACGCTTCACTCATTTGACTGTTCCTCCGACTCATTTTTTCCATTATTTTGTTCGATGTTCTCTTGTATCACGGCATATTTTTCATATAATGCCGTTTTTTGCATTTCGTAAAGTTCATTTATGCCTTTTAGACCCAGTTCATATGCTTCTTTGAATTCATCAGGGGTTAGAGTTCCATCGAATTGAAGCAAGGTGATTTCCTTGTTTCTGGGCATCATTGCGATGGGCATGTCCCCAATTCCTTCTTTGTCTTCAACATCAGATAAGTCTAAGACAATTGTTGGTGGATCGGGTCTATCAATCTTACCAACTGCAACAGCTGCAACCAAGTCTTTCATGGCGATACCTGCATCGGCCAAAGCAAGAGAAGCTGCATTTATGCATGCACAACGGGTACCACCATCAGCACACAAAACCTGCAGGTATAATTCTATCATCGTTTTGGGATAATATTCCAAGAATATGGTAGGTTCGACAGATTGCCGAATTATCATTGATAGTTCGACTTCACGACGGCTAGGAGCAGGGCTTTTTCTTTCATCCACTGCAAAAGTAGACATGCGATAACTGCATCGTACTATGCCGGTATTTTGTTTGGCGAGATGACGAGGATGAACTTCATTTGGTCCGAATACGGCAGCTAAAATCTTGTTCTTGCCCATGTTGATGAGGGCAGAACCATCTGCTTTAGGAAGAATACCAACTTCAAGTGAAACGGGACGTAAGTCATCAATTTTTCGCCCGTCGGTCCGAATGCCGTTTTCGATTAGTCCAGTAAGTGGAATTGTTTCAAACAGAGCCATTATTTACACCATTCTTTTCTGATTTTTCTTTATTTTTACGTTTTTTTTCAAGCATTCGTTCTTCTCTGATAAGATCTTTAACGCGATCTGTCAAGCCGGTCGTATGAGCTTCCTTTTCTATTTTCTCAATGACCTTAATGATCAAGGTTTCGTCACTCGGTCGTCGAACTTGAACCCATACACGACCATTTTGACCGATTAATATTTGGCAGGGAATTGCTTCCTTGATAAGATTGATCATTGAACCTTTTCGTCCAATTAATCGAGGGATTTTTGCAGGAAGTATCTTGAAGATTTTCCCTCCACGAAGTTTTCCATATTCTCTACGCCCGCGAAGTGATATCACGGGATCTCGAGTTCTGTTAAATGCTATGATTTCTCCAATTAGTATATCCCCAATGTTGAAATATCGGCGGATATCATCTTTTAATGGATTAAAAGCTCTATCTAACACGTTAGATGCGTGTAATGTCGCAAGATACGGAGACCCGATTTCAACTTTCCAACTCACGATTGATGTATTTATTACCTTTCCAATAACGATGTCACCAATCTTGGGAATGTATGGTCCTGCAAAAGGAACGACATTAACGTACGTTTGTCCTCTTATATCAACCAATCCTATCATTGAGGCAATAATCTTAGATTTTTCTTTAAATGTTCCAAATCCCGGTTTATATTTAGGATCATCTACCAGTACTTGTCCGGGAATTACTATTTGACGGTTTTCTATAAAGGTTGTCAAAAATAAAACCTCCTTAAATATTCTTTTAAAAATTTGATGGGAAAAATGGATTCATTTCTTCAATTTTTTTAATTCAAACTTACCCTTTGTTAAAGTATTCAACTCATTTTGAATTTCAACTTGCAAGCCAGCAGGAAGATCGATCACGGCAATCCAAGACCCATCTGCTTGCCACTCATCCTTGTTGATTTCGGCATAACGAGCAATTACATTATAGGCTTTTCCCGTGTGTTCAGCAGGAATTCGAATTGCAATAGAAACACGTTCCAATCTTATGGGAAGGATTGGAGTAATTTTTTTAACGATTTCCCGTGCTTGCTCAGCGACTTCCTTTCTAGGGTCAATATTGACACGGGCTTCTTCCATCGCGCGTTCAATGCGATCAGGAGGATGTGGTAAATTGTTTTTTGGGTTAATTGCATTTCGACTTATGAAAGATATGATCTTTTTTCGGAGTTCTGCAGTAAATTCACGTCGCATTTCCGCCGTGATTTGAATGGTACCTTTTTCAATAATGGTACGGGCTACTTCAAATTCATCATCGGTCTGAAATTCGTTTTTGATGACTTCAGAAGAAGCCTTTCTACCACGAAGCGCATCATCAAAGATTGTAAAACCAATGAGGATATCTCGAATGTCAATGTTTTTATCCTTGTAAATATAAGTCCATGCTTTTTTTGGATCAACGAGGACTTCAAATTTTTTATTTCCGATTTCATATCTTGCTATGACAGCGTTCCCTAAATCAATGCGCTTATCTCCACGAATGCTTACCATTCTTCTCACGTAAGCCTATCTATATACTTTTGAAGTTCTTCTGGCTCCAATTCTCGATATTGCTTGTCATCAGTCTTGATCCATGCAATCTCAACATTTTTTGCTTCCAGATTCGATTCAATGACTTCTTTCAAAGCACTGAGAGCAAGTAGTATGGCTTCATCTAGAGATAGTCCTTTCTTGTATTCTTTTTCTAATTTTTCTCGCACGGTTTCGGCATTTTGCCCAATTGCTTGGCTTAAATATCCCCAATAAGCTCCACTCGGATCAGTCATAAAAAGCCGGGGTAATCCATCGGAATCCACTCCCGCTATTAGAAGTGACACGCCAAACGGTCGTACTCCAGCGTGCTGACAGTACATTTGTAAAAGATCGGCTATTTTTTTTGTCAGAGCCTGCGTGTCAATCGGCTCATCGTAAGTAAGACGATTAATCTGAGCTTGAATGCGAGCGTGGTCAATTAAAACACGTGCGTCAGCCGTTAAACCCGAAATTGCGGCTCCAACATGGTCATCTAGCTTAAATATCTTTTCAATTGTTGTTGAATCTTGTAAAGGGAGAACGCGTTTTTCAACAACTAAGGCAACGCCATCTGAGGCACAAATTCCAATCGCAGTAGTGCCCTTTCGTACGGCTTCGATGGCATATTCAACTTGGAAGAGCCGCCCATCTGGACTAAAGATTGTAATTGCTCTATCATATCCTAAACCTTGTGGGGGAAACATAAAATCCACCTTTCCTATTCAGTAAATTCTTATTGATTTTTCTGTTTAATATTTGAGTTTGGCTTTTTCATTCATATCTTTACTTAATTTGATAATAATTTGTTTCAAGTTTTATTTCAAGCCTGTAAATCAAACTCACGTCTTGATTTATAAAAATAAGGATTAATTTCTCTATTTAAAATTACTCCATGTAAAAAAGAATAAATTCATATAAGCAAAGAAACCAGATCATTGAGTAAAATATAGATATATGGAAAATATAAAACACCCAGCTAAAGTAAGAACGAAAACAGTAACGTTAAAGAATTTATCGGGAACTAAATCAAAAAAGAGCAGTGAAAGAATGATTACAACAATGAAAGTTGCGATTAATTCAAACCACCCTGCGACGGCTCTTTGATATTCCCGAATATTTCCCACGGCAACATAGAGGAAAATGAAAAATAATATGAGTATTATTGAAATAAATATGTGGAATGCATTTAGCGCACTTGTAAGTCCTATTCCGCCTAGAAATAACATGAAATACGTGATTGGAGAGTGGATGAAAAAAATAACTTCGCTAAAAGCTATTGAAACGTTTGGCAATTGAGAAACCGTTAAAATTAGCTTGGGAACGAGAAAACTCACGATAAGGATAACCAACATTGCACAAATGATGGTGGAAAATATTATGGTTTGCATCATCTTACTGCGATCTATTTGTCGTGACTGTCGCTCGCGCTTTTCTTCAACTCGTCGGGACATGCAACTCCACGTTTTTGCTAGTTTTGTGATTTTAATTTGATAATTTATTAATACTTATTGGTTTGTTCAGTTAAAAAATCATTTAATAATTTTAAGGAATTAATGAAATGCCCCTGAAGAAAATTGAGATTCAAAAGAAACACGTTGGAGTCTTAATTGAATGGGCACAGAAAAATCACCCTCAGGAGGCTTGTGCATTACTTCTTGGTAGCATTTCGGAGGGAGTAGCAACGATTTGTGAGCTTTTTTTGACAAAAAATGAAGATCAATCCACCGTGAGCTTTTCAATTGACCCTGAAGAGTTGTATACTGCCCATTTAAAAGCAGAAAAGAAAGGAATAGAAATCGTAGCGATTTTTCATTCTCATCCTGCTCCGAGCCATCCAAGTGGCTTGGATCTCGAATTCATGAGATACAATCCGATTGCGTGGATCATACTGGGACGACTTGGAACAACAGACAAGAGCAGGATGCAAGATCTTAAGGCGTTTCAATACCTAAATGAAAAACTTTACGAGATTGAACTATGCATTAAATGAAAAACGATGATTCTACTTTGTTAAAAGCGCGACGAATTCGTCTACGAAGGTCTTGAGGCGTGATTCATCAATGAACTCGTTGATACCATTTGATTTAAACTCGATCCCGCGTTTTTCACAATTTTCTATTGCTTGGTTCTGAAGAACTTTGCGTGCAAATCCGCCAGCTCTTGTAGTTTCAGATAGATCGTAGATTGCTCCAAAAGTATCGAATATATCTGGTTTCAGCTCATTTTTTTCGGCAAATTTCACGAGATACTTCTCTCTTGCTTCTTCGTATTTGTCTATTGCCGTGCCAGAACTAACAAAAATGCCAAATATCACGTCTTCTTTATTAAGTAAATCTCGATTCTTCTTCAAAAACTTCTTGGGTGCCCCGACCCATCGACCCATTGAAATGCCCGAACCGACTAGCACGGCATCGTGCTCACCAATAGAAGGCCAATTTTTCTTTTTAATACTCCGAAGATCCACGACATTCGATTCAATTCCAGCTTGTTCAAGTAATTTTACGATTTTTTGGATGATTAGCTCGGTTCCACCATATCGGGTACCAAAAACAATCAGAACTTTCTTTTTCGACATATAACTTCACGGATCCTTTTTTGATTCTTGAAAGAAATTGCCGATTAATAAAACTAATGATTTAGGAACTTTGACGGAGATTCTTTAATGAAGCATGTTCAAACCATTACAAGAACCACTTCCTACAAAAAAAAGACTTAGGGAGTTGGGAAAGAGGAAAAATACCATCTGCCATGGAGAATGACATGCAATACAAAGAAAATACCTTTATAACATAATTTAAATGAAATGAATTTAATAATTGATGATAGGTTATCGTTTTCAATTAAACACATGAGGAGCCCGAAGAATCATGAGAATTCCGTTTTATGACTTTTTAGCAACAAATCCTGCACTCACACTATTGCTTGGTGCAATTTTTACTGGTATCTGGCTCTGGGACATTATTATTAGGAATCCCGAAGAAGAGGAAGAAACACCATGGTATATCAAGGTCATTGATTATAGTGGTTTTTTCGTGGGACTTTTAATCTTGATTCCTACAGGGATAATAATGCTCGTTTCAGGTGATCTCGTCCACTTTATCTACGGTCCGATTCATTATGATCTCTTTACAAAGGTACTTGTATTGCTCGTTGGTCTCGCCTTATTCTTCAAGCCTTTGAGGGACGCGCCAATTGCGACCATTATTGGATTGGTTGGTGGGGCAATTGTTGCCTTTTTTGTAATCATTATCGTGGACACGCCGCTCCAAGTCATTGCATATTTCGGCGGTTTTGACATCAAATGGATTTACGTGATCGTGTTTTTCATCATATTTATCGTTGTGGCTCTGGCTTTAAAATGGGCTGCAACGGTATTGCAATGGATTGGAAAGATACTTGGTTCCAAGCCCGCTTCTCTCGTACTAGCGGTTATTTGCATCCTGCAAGCCATTTTAATTTCGTTGCCAGTTCCAGTTCCAGGTGTCCTGAGCATTGGATTCTTCTTTGAATTATTAATCCAAGCGATTTTTCCTTAATTTCTAATTCTTTTTTATATATCGAGAAAAATCACCTGTTTTTACAAGCTCACACGTCATGCAAGGTGCATTTGAATTTAGAAGAGTGTATAGATCTTCCATGGTATCGACGTCAAGTGCCACGTTATTCATTGGATGAACATGTATTTTTAATTGAGAAATGGAACGAGCGCGAGCAACGTGTTTTTCAAAGCTGTTCAGTCCAAAGACCGGCTTGAGAATTGAAGGGGGTTTTAACAATAATGCATTCGTGCCATCTTTACGCAATGAAGGTGATATTATCATGATTTTTTCATGACTGGATGAAATTTCAAAATAGGAATCGATATCGCTTGATGAAAGAAGAGGTATGTCAGATGGAAGGATAAGGAGCGCATCATCAAGTTGAAATTCTCGTGCTTGGAGACCGACTTGTATGGCGTTATTTAGACCGTTGGGCGTATTTTCGAAGATGCTGATAAATCGTGAGGGTAAATTATTGAGCAAGTTCTTATTAGATGTTATTACGAAAATTTTGTCAACTTGCGTGGAGTTCTTTAAAGCATTGCAAACATCAAAAAACATTCTTTTACACAGTTCTTGTTTCAGATGGAAAGGAAGAGCAAGTCGCGCCTTTGCAATTTTAAAGTCCTTGACCGCCAAGAAAACAAAATTTCCTAAAGTATTTACCCCCAGAGAGCTTTCAAAGCAAGTGATGCTAGTGCCTTTTTAATTTCAAGTGTCTTCATCAGCGTATTGGTAACGAGAACTTCCATTCCTAACCGCTCGATCTGCTCCTTTTGAGATTTATCTTGCTCGTCTATGATGAATGTATTAACAAAATCACGGTATAATGTTGCCACACCACGACTGGAAACTTCTAGCTCGAGTCCCTTCATCAAGCGATCAAGAGGACCTTTTACGGGAGCATTACCAATAAGGGGAGAGATACCTATAATGGGTTTTTTCGTGCTTTTGATCGTTTTTTTAATTTTAGGAACGCTGAGAATGGGTCCAATGCTTACCAATGGGTTGCTAGGGCATATAATAAAACCTTCAGCTTTTTCGATGATTGACAGCAATCCTTTTGGGGGATTTGAGGATTCAATGTCCTTGTAAATGATCTCATGAACAGGATCCTCAGCTCGATTCTTGATCATGTATTCTTCAAAATGAATTACCCCATCGGATGTTCTAATTTGCGTGGGTACCTTTTGGTCAGTCATTGGATAGAGTCGTGCTTTTATTCCTAACGTATTACAAAGGTGATGCGTGATTTCAGTAAGTGTATATCCTTCTCGAAGCATTTTCGTTCTTATTAAATGAGTTGCGATATCTTTATCACCCAATAAGAACCACGTTTCCTCCTTGTATCGACGAAGCATTTCCAAGCAGTTTGTTGAATCATCATTAACACCCCATCCCGTGATGGGATTTACGATTCCTGCCAACGTGTACATGATGATATCGAGATCAGGAGAAATTTCAAGACCGAAAAGGGTAATATCATCGCCGGTATTGATTATTAAGCATAAATCTTCGGAGTCTATTTCACGCACGAGCCCCGAAATGAACTTTGCGGCACCAACACCCCCTGCTAACACAACAATCAAAATGTTTCACTCCACGTGTTGCCGTGCAATACTTCATCTAGAGGCCGCCTTCTAGGGGTGATAGGATGTTCTTTTCCATAACCAAGAGTGATGAATGCTTGTGGCTCCACATGTTCGGGTAGAGATAGACATTCACTCACGATGCTTGGGCAGAATAAGGGTGCACAATACCAGCAAGTTGCCAATCCTTCAACGTGAGCGGCAAGTAATAAATTCTGAATGGCAGCACTTACGCTTTGGATCATTAGGAGGCGTTCAGCTTCTTTTCTATGATCGGAATATTTTTCCATGTGTTCAGTTGTAAGGCAAGCGACAATTAAAACAGGAGGATTCGTGAATTTTGAGATCGAATGCTCACAAATTTTTTGAATTTGCTCAGCATTTACACCATCTTTTTCCAAATCGGCTTTATATTGCTCAGCCATCCGTCTTGCCAGATTCATCTTCTTTTTTTCATTATCTAAGATTAGAAAATGCCAGGGTTGAGAATTATGAGCAGAAGGAGCATGAATAGCAGCATGAACGATCTTTTTAATGAGTTCAAGATCAACGGGCTGATTGGTATATTTACGAACACTTCGCCGGGTAATTATATAATCAAGAGAATCCAAACTAGATCACTCAGGCATTTCGAACAATTAATTTTACGTGTACGTGATTTTGGTGCCTATTTTTGCACCCTGAAGTGCCTTCATTATGTTTTTTGGGTCTCTTCCAGATAGAATGATTGTTGGAATCTTAGATCTACCGATGATGTTAATTGCATTCAAGTCGAATAATTCATATTTTCCCGCCCGACTCTCGTCTTTTATCAGGCCCTTCAAGTGTTTTACGGAAATTTCTTCATATTTTATAGCAGTGGGATTGATTTTTGGATCTTCAGAATATACACCTTCGACATCCGTAGCATTGATGAGTAATTCTGCATTTATTCGTTCAGCTAGCAAAGCTGCAACAGCATTTGTAGACTGACCCGGTTGAATTCCGCCCATCACGATGATTTTATTACTCATTGTTGTTGTTGCAGCTTCTTCTAAAGTGGAAGGAGGGACGGGATATGCCATCTCACCCAATGCAGCAATTAAAAGACGGGCATTTTGACGTGCGATCTCTATACCTAGCTCATCGCAAAATGCCTCAGACGCACCTAATTGTCTGGCAGTTGCAATGTATTCACGTGCCGCTCTTCCTCCGCCCACGACCATTGCAAGTTGGAACTTTTTTGGAGGAATTGATTGAATTTCTTTACCTAATGATTTGATATATTCTACATCCAATCGTGATTCGTTCTGAAATAATAAAGAACCGCCAATTTTCAGGACAGCTTTCATAAAAATCCCTACCAGTTGTTCTTATACTTTCACGTATTTAGGCATGTAATGATCGTTGATCTGCTATTTAGGCATTTGTAAATTTAAATTTATGAAATTACGATTTTTCTCTAATTTGATTGATGAAATTCATAAAATCAGGTCATCTCGGAATAGAATGGTCGTTAAGAGCAAAGATTACTCGAACCTGCACCATAAGATATTTTTGACCAGGGGAACGATTTTTTTAGAACAATCCGCTAAACGAGAAGATGATCATGAAAATAACCATTACAATGATCATTCCAAACATTGCAAAAGTCGTGTATTTTGACTTTTTCTCTTTCTTTTTCTTCCACTTATAATATTCGCCCGAGCATTTATTTGAGCAATATTGCCGATTGATAGGAATGGCAATGCCACATACTTGACAATGCGCGTGTGGTTCCCATTTTTTAATCCATTTTTGTTTCTTTTGTGAAGTTTCGGTCGTAGTTGAGATGAAATCACGTCCAAATATCCTGAAATCAATAGCAGATAATAAATGGAAGGAATACTTAAAAATATTTATTATGCGGAATGAGTTATTAAAAAGTGGAGGGGAGATGATGTCGTCGCCCCAACCTGATTCGTAGTCCAACCGCGAGCGTGATGAACCGAAGCGACGAGTTGATCCCTTCCAAAAACCCGTAGAAAAGATGATTAAAGGCTAGCAGCATAGAGAAAATTCATGGAATCGTCATAGATTTTATTGCATGTTGTCTGATTATTATAGAAAGCGAGCGTATTTGTATTTAAGGGAGTATCGGGAAAGACAAAATCCGTTAATGGTCCAACCGTGAAGTATGATTGAACGATTGGAATGAGAAGAATTTTTCCCGGATATGAATTGTTAAAAGCATTTAGCAAGTCATCATAATAATCAGGGTAAAGGGGAATTACCGTTTTTCCTCCTACGGATATTTCATTGATCACTTGTAACGTTTGATATGGAGACCAAGTCACGCCTTCGATTAGATATTCGAGTCGAAAGTCTGCTGTGAAATAATATTCAATATTTGGTTGATTTGCCATCCATTGCATCATGTTGTATTCAGAATTAGTGTTTGCTTGCAGATTTGGATACAAAGAATATGGTGCAAGGAATGTTAAAGGAAGTGCAGAACCGAGTACGATTCCAAAAGTAAATATCTTGATCAAAGTCTGGTGTCGTCGTTTGGTTAGAGACCGCCATGTCCCGACAATTAACATTGCCATGAGAATCCCATTGAAATCATACATGATTTGAAGAATTCGACCAAAGTATGCATCGCCAACGAAAAATCCAAAGCATAATGTGAGATATACGTTGCCAAGCATCGCCCCACATATGAACATTCCTTCAGGGCCTAGACGGTTATATGCCATTGCAAATCCCAAGAATATGACGAAAACAGAAATCAAGTGTATGTACACGATCACTAGCAGGATGCCGAAATTAATGCTTGCCATGAACTCAGACATGACTGTCGTGCCCAGCAAGAGCCAGATAAATGGATTACCCAAGAAAATGATGAATCCAGCGATCACAATCAAAGCACCTTTAGAATAATCAAAAAGAGGACCTCGTGGAATTGGATGCCGACGCAAGTGTAATTTAATGAAAACAGGAGTCATAATGGTAATTAGTAAAAAGAGGAAGAAATAGAAAATTTTACCTAGGTCGAGAAAGAATGGAGCCTGAGAGGAAAAAGTACTGCTCGATAAACATCCTGTTGTAAATGAAAGAGAAATAGGTAGGAACGATAGCAGGGTATTGAAAAGAAGTCCTCCATAGAAATAGAGAGACCAGCCTCCATAAAAGATTATTCCTAAAGTAGAAGAAATTAGGAGAAATTTATTGTAATTCTTCGTGAAATATAAGAAAATATTAATGATCACGATCATGAAAATTAATGACGTGCTAGTGATGACATGACTCATCGTCATGTACATGCAAAAGATTGTCATGAGTAAAGCGTCTTGCCATCTCGCTTCGTGTTTTGTCCTAATAAAAGCAAACAGTGTTAGGGGAATAAAAGCGTAAGAAATCATTTGGGGAGTAACCGAAGATGAATAGATCACGGAAAAAAAGCAAACGATAGAAGTGAAAAAGCAGCTCAGTACCAAGATTTTCTTATCACGAGTAAGCCGATAAGCAAGAGCGGTAATGGCAATTATGCTAATGACTGAATTAAAAATATTAGTGATGTCAAAGGTTAGGAAAATGGAAGAACCTGTGATGTAAGAAACTCCAACCAACAACAGATATAACCCCGGAACATAGCCTTGGTAATAACCCGATTGGAATAGGAGAATACCGTCAGTCATGGCGACCCGAACTTGAGCATAATGAACCCATGGATCAAGAGGAAAGTTTATGGGGAAATTTGCTTGAAGCAAGGCGGTCCAAATCCGAATCAAGATACCTGTCAGGAAGGACAAGGCGAATAAGATTATTATATACCGGTTTCGCTTGAAATATTGAATGGAAGGAATTTTTTGATGGCTTGTTGGGGACCTCATTCGTAATAATAAAAGAATACTGCCCAGTATTAAGCTAATCAGCATTGCAAGATAATTAAAAAGTAGAGATAGACCAAAAATCGTAAAATTCAAGATAAAAAGCAAGATAACTGAAATAAAAATGCTGGCTCCAAAAGCAAAAACGAGTTGTTCTTCCGGGCGTATAGAGTGCTTCCAAAAAATTATGCTGGTGAAAAAGTATCCAGGAATAAAATAGAAGAGCAAAAGACCCAGAGGGATGCGTATCGAAAGCAACAAATCGCCCAGATAAAACGAAAGAGAAAAAAATAATAAATACAATAAAATTCCAGAAAGGAGAAGCCAAACATCCAAATTTTGTATCAAGGCAGAAACAAAACGGTTTTTTTCACTAACGGGTTGTGAAGATATTGCATCAAGCTCTCCGTTTTGAATCATCCTTCGAATTAAATTCTTCTTGATTTTGAGATTTGAAGAATCATCTTCTTCTAGGTGTTGTAAGATTTTATCAATGCTCAATGTCTGATGTTCTTTAAGCAGGGATATTATTTGGTTCTTAAGTTTAGCCTCGTTATTTGAGGTCGAGAATATTTTCTGACGAACCATTAGAACATCAATCCTTGGAGCAGGCTCTTTTCATGCTATCCGATCATGTTTGTTTTTAAATTATTCTTTTCCTAAAAAAACCTTTTTTAATAATATTTATGATAAGGAACAAAAAGCCTGTGGTGCGAGCGATTCAGGTCGAGGAATTTTTTCAAATTGCAGAGCGGCTTCAGGAAGAAGCGGATGAATTATTGTTGGAAGGCGATCTCCGGATGGCAGCGGAGAAATCTTGGCAAGCAGCATTAAATGCAACAAATGGTTTTATTCTAGCAAAGATAGGGAAAGTTCCAGAAAGAATTTTGGAAACCACGATGAAATTTCACGAACTCTCGATGGAGATCTCTCAGCTCGACGAACAGGGACTCGTGGATGCCTTTCATGCAAGTTATGACTACCTCCACGGTGATGTATACCATCTTAAAGAGACGGGATTGAAGGAAGACATTCAAAAGAGAATTGGGAAAAATGCAAGTTATATCAAGAAATTGAGTGATCTTCTCATCACGATTAAATGATCATTCTCGTTTTAGCCCTTTTTTGATGTAATATAATTCTAAATAGGAGAAACGCTCAAGTTGTTTCTTCCCAATGCCCCATTCCTCTAATTTTGAAAGAATTTGGTTTCGTTTGGGTTTATATTCTTCCAAGCTGGGAGCATTCATTTCAATTTCAATAAAACTTCCAACGTCTTTGACATCATCAAGGGAAACGGTCATGTCGTTCAAATTGAATAATTTTCGAGTTTTCTCCACTGCAGGGACCGGGATGAAATCCAGACGCACGAGAATCTCGTGTAATAAATCAGGCTTTTTGATTTCTACTTCAATTTCTTCACGACTTTTTGATTTGCGATCAAGTTTTGGTCCTTTATACGTGAGTATTGCCCTGTTTCCTTCGTTTCGAATGCGGATTGCTTCATCAGTTTTAGCAAAATTTCGTTTGGGATGCTTAAAATAAGTATCTTTTTGATAGACTGTTTTCACGTAGACGGCACCATCAGCAATGATCTTTTGCTCGATTGTTGAGAGATCATCGACGTGAGCTTTGATTTCGACTTCAATCATTTTTTGGACCTCGATATCAGAAAGAGTGAAAAGAATTAGTGGACCTGGCGGGCTTGTCGTCTCAATGGAGAAAGATCCGTTGAAATATCGATCCCGCGACCTCCTCGATGCCAACGAGGTGCGCTACCAGACTGCGCTACAGGCCCTTCAAATACAAAGAAGAAGCGGATAACTATTATCAACTCATGAGTTGAAAGAGGAAATTTATTTGCGGCGAATGCCATTAACCTTTTTGTTTTGCCAGTTATTGCGCCTCATTCGAGAAGTTCTTCCAAATCCGCAAGCAGCACAAATACGATGACGCACGTGATATGCTTTCCGTCCACACCGCCTGCAAAAGATATGCGTTGGATGCTTATTTCGTTTTCCTTGAGAGGGGGTGCCTTTCGTCATTTTTCAGGTTTCTCCTTATTCGATGTTCACACGGGGAGGACTAATAATTATGACGTTGTCGCCTCGCACGATTATAGTTCCCAAAAGTTTGACTTCATTTTCTTCGTAGCTAACTACTTCTTCAGCAGCTTCTAAGACGAGGTTCATATGTTGGTCGAATCCTCGGAGCTTGCCTCGCAATTCTCGGCCACCTTTTAATTTAATGAGGACTCGCTGATCCAAGCTCTTATTCAATAATCCAAGTGGTTTTTGCGTGCCTAACAAATCTTTCACCTAATATTGTTGTATTCTTATTTAAGAAAAGCACAACATTTCATATATGAGCCACAAATCGATAAAACGAAAATATTTCTTTTTATCTTTTGTGTGATGAGGTTAATATTCTTAATGATCTTTTAAATTTTTTCTAATTTAGAATGTCGTTTTTTTTAGCCCTTCAGTGCTTCGTGGAGCGATTCAACTGCTTGATATAATTTATCACCTACGACGTGAAGATTTTTTATGACCTTTCCTTTATTTACTTGCTTGATCTTGCTTGCATCTTCTAATAATTGACCAATAGCAATGGGTTTATTAAAATTCTCGTCCACAATTTTCACGATGTTTCCTTTCTTAAGATCATCACTCAATTTGTTTTTTAGGATTCCAGGCGCCATGATGTCAGCACCATTTACAATGAATTTTATGGCCCCCATGTCAACGGTGACCTGAGCCAAATCAATTTTTTCATTGATAACTGCAAAAAGAGTAGGAATGAGTAAATCGTTTAATTTTAGGAAGTAAGAAACATTATTTAGGAGATATAGAAGCGTGCCATCGGTAAATTCGACCAATTCGATCTTAATTTTGTTTTTTAGTGCAGTATCCAAGTCAAATTGGTATGAGTGCTCTTGAATTTCAGCTTTAAGCTCACGAATTTTTTTCGAACGAATGAAATGTCGATTTTTTACTTTCAAACTCAATTTCAAAGGCACTTCCGTCATTTTGCGAGATAATACCCTGATGACATACAGGCTCTTTAACTTGCATTAGTTTAAAAGAGTTATCCATGAATAAAATAAGGAGTATTTGAAAATGCATTTTCGGGATGTTTTAAAGATAGGAACGAAGAAGAAAAAAGAAAAATTGTTTGAGAATTTTCGCACGGATGCTGTAATAAAACGCATGGGCTTGCGATATATCAAGATGATGCCGTTGACAGGTCTTGGCGACGTAAAAGGAATAACGGAAGAATTAAATCAAGGAAATATCGTCATTTTAAACCTGAAGCATTTTCTTTCACGATCAGGTGCCATGAACATCGAGCTTAAACGAGCAGTTCAACAACTAGCCTTTCACGTGAAGTCGGTACAAGGAGACATCGGACAATTAGGCGAGCATTACGTGGTTGTGGCACCAGATTCATCAGTCAAGATCTTTAAAGAGACATCGAGTAAATCTTGAATTTTTAGGATTTATTTTAACCGAACCGCTTCCAAGTTGAAAGGTGCACGCGTTTCCACCCGAGAAACTTTATGAAGAGCACTTGCTAATGCAATGCATTTGGACTCTTCACCATGAACCGTAAGTATGCGTTCGGGTTTTGGGTGCATTTTTCTCAAATATTCAATGAGTTGTTGCCTTGAAGAGTGTCCGGAGAACCCTTCATTCGTAAAAATTTTCATGTTTACTTTGACAGGGCGAACCTTTCCATCTTCATCTTTCAATGGGATTTCACGATATCCCTTCTGGATTCGGCGTCCCAGGGTTCCTTCGACCTGATAGCTTACAAAAATTAACGTGTTTTTCTCATTTTGGGCCAACATTCGGAAATATTCAACGCTTGGTCCTCCGTTTAACATGCCACTTGTTGCAAGGATCACGCAAGGTTCTCCTTTTACAATTTCAGGTCGGATTGTTGAACCATCAACGATCTTGAATGCTTCAGAAAGAAATGGATTGTGTCCCTGATGGAAGATCATGTCTTTTAGATCGTGTGAGAGATATTCGGGATGCGTTGTATGTATTGCAGTGGCCTCAGAAATCATGCCATCAATATACACGGGGACTTCAGTCAAGATACGTCGTTGCATGAATTCCTCCAGAGTGATGATAAGTTCCTGAGCTCTTCCAACAGCAAGCACGGGTATGAGGACTTTTCCACCACGCTTGACCGTGAAATTAATTTTTTCCACGAGTTGGCGTTCGGCTTCTCGCCTTGAGGGTTGGCTATCTGAAGGTCCACCATAAGTGCTTTCCAAGATGAGTGTTTCTATTCGAGGGAAAGAACAAGTTGCAGGTTCTAATAAGCGAGTTTTTGCAAATTTAAAGTCTCCAGTATATGCTAAATTATACATTCCATCATTAATGTGCAAGTGAACGATTGCAGAACCTAAAATATGTCCTGCATTGTGAAGCGTCAAACGAACATCAGGAGCGATATCTGTTACTTCTTGATATTCAAGCGGAATCGTGTGAAGAACCATTTTCTTTATGTCTTTTTGACTGTATGGAGACACCTTTCCTTCTCTCTCCGAGATGTCAAGGTAGTCAATCTGTAATAGAGTCATTAGGTTCCTCGTGGCTTTTGTCGTGTAAACAGGACCTCGAAATCCGTATTTGTAAAGGAATGGTATGAAGCCATGATGATCGAGATGAGCGTGAGAAACGATAACAGCATCCAGATCCTCTATGTTAAACTCCGGGAGGTCAAGTTTTGGATAGAAATTATTGCTATTTCCAACATTTACACCACAGTCCATTAAGACATTGCTTTCAGGAGTTTGAATTAGGAAGCATGACCTGCCGACTTCTCGGGCACCTCCAAATGAACATAATCGAATCCAGTATCCGCGTTCTTCCTTCAGATACAAGGGACGATGGATGCGAGCTCCAATATTCTTTAGTATTTTTTTCCGTTCCATGCTCCCTTTCTGAAGGACATCACGAATGCCGTCAATCATTCGACTTTGAAGAGGTGGTGTTCGCACGACAGAAGGTCGCCACAGCACGGTTCTCGTGATTTCTTTTAATGTTGTACCATTTCTTCCAATGACAAGACCGGGTTTTTTGGCTTCAATTATGACTTCACCGACATTATGATCAAATTTGATATCAGTAACGCCAGCTTTTTCAGGACATAGTTCGTGAATGATTTTTTTTGTTTCTTCTTCTTCCATTCGCACGCTTGGGTCAGACCTGATCACGATTCGCTTTCTAATTAGTTTTGCTAATTCCTTGATTGTTTCACGAAAATCTATGAGAACGCGTGGATTTTTTGAATAGATGGCGATCTCCGGTCCTTCAAACTCGATTTGAGTAACTTCAGATTTGGGTGGAATATTTTTTAAAATATATTGTTTTAATTCATCTAATACGGCTTGAGAATACATTAAGATGTCTCCTGCGACAAGGAATACACTAGTTCTCCATTAAAGATGCAAGAATTAAGTGGAAGTTGTGATTTCTCTGTTGGATTGTTTCAATTCTTCTAAAATTTCTTTTTCTGGGACTTCATGATAGCCATTCTTATCAATATATACAATATCAATACCATTTCCAGATCCAATATCTCGTTCTATGGCTGTACGGACAGCATAAATTGCCAGAGTAATTGCATCCTTAATAATCATATCGGGTTTATATCCGTCTTCAAGAACAGCTATTGCAAACGTGGTTCCTGATCCCGTGGCGGTAACAGTTGTTTCTTCTATCAATGAACCAACAGGATCAAGAGAAAACACTCTAGCGCCAGATTTATCGAATCCTCCAATAAGAGATTGCGCATAGTAAGGGAACCAACGCCTTTCAAATAATATATTTGAAAAAAGTTGTGCGGCGGCCGCAACGGGTATTGGTTTTGGGTTCGGAATCCCGTGGTTTAAAGCATAAAGATTGCATTCAGCACTCATTATATCGACTAGTTGTTGTGCATCTGCAACAACCCCAGCAGTAGTCATGGCAATATGATCAACTATCTTATAGACTTTCTTCACGTGTTTATGAGCTACATAATAACCTTCAGTTGCACGTCGGTCAGTTCCGAAAACCACACCGTCCTTGCACGTGATTGCAATGGTGGTGGTTCCCGTGTGCTTTCCAAGAGTTGTTTTGGAATTAAGAATCATTACAAATTAACCTCAGTTCCAGTGAGTTTTTGAAAAACTTCAAAGAATTTTATATGAAGTAATAGACCTCAAAAAGAAAATTTTAGAAAGAGGCAAGAGATCCTTCATAAAAACACAATTTAAACTTTATTGTCATACTACAAGAGAAGCTGTTTTACCGAAGAAGGATGCACGAATAAACAGTATCATGTCATCATGATGAAGTTCAATACAATAAAGAGCACAATACAGTATTATCATTAATCATTTAGGAGTTGTGAATTTGGACGGCATTATTACGATGATTTATTTCAAACAGGCTAAAATAGGTTATCAATTTCAGCACATTGGGGAATCAAAGGCCTGTAAAAGCTGCAAGTTATACAAGGCTTGTATTAAAAATCTTAAACTAAAAGCCATTTATGAGGTAATTGAAGTCAGGAACAAGATACACTATTGTCCTTTGATTGATGATGACGTGAAAGTTGTTAAAGTCAAGGAACTTCCCATCGATACTTATATTGACAGCAGCTCTGCATTTGAAGGAGCCATTATTACTTATCGTGGTCACGATTGTTCGGAAGAAAACTGTCCCCATCATGAAAAATGTTTTGATGAGAGGTTAGTAAGGGGCAGAAAGTACAAGATTTTGAAGATTATAGAAAACAAAAAGGTTCAATGTTTGAAAGGAAAGGCGTTAAAATTAGTTAAATTGAAAATAATTTAGCTTTATTTCCATTCTGTGTAATACCAGAAGAATTTAAAATATTCGATGGATTCTACAAATTAAGATTTTAATTTATCATGAGATGTGAAGTGACATAAATGGGAAAAGCAAAGAAAGCCAAAAAACCCAAAAAAACAATAGAAACCACTTCAACAGATACTAGCCCATCTACGTCAGGAAAGACCATTTCAGTCGGAGATAAAATTCTGATTAATACGGTCATAAAGAAGGCAGAAAATGGCGAAGTGATTGACACGACTCTAAAAGACCTTGCCCAAAAAGCAGGAATTTTTGACGAAAGGCATAGATATGGACCGCAATTCATCGTAGTTGGAGAGAAATTCGTGTTCGATGAAGTCGATCACAAGCTTACTGAGATGAAAGTCGGAGAGAAACGAGAATTTGAACTCGAGAATCCCTTTGGGAAAAGAGATCCAAAGAATATAAAAATGTATTCGATTCGAGAGTTCAAGAGAGCAAATATTGACGTCAAAAAAAGCATGGGAAGACGAGTCACTTTTAAGGGGCGTTCGGGTTACATCATAAGTGAACGTGGTGGACGGGTTCGAATTGACTACAATCATCCCTTAGCCGATCAGAAGATCCTTTTTGAAGTAGAAATCGTAAAAAAACTCGAAGATCAACAGGAGCTCGTGAACCAAATCCTTGAGATGAATTTTCAGGGAATTAATTTGGAAAAAGTCGAGATTAATTTTGAGGAGAAGAAAATTTCCATCAAGCTTCCGATGGAAGTGGCATTGCAACAAAATGCGGCTTACGGCAAGTTCGGTGTATATCGATACATCACGGAGTACTTAAAGGATATTGAAGAAATCGAATTCAGAGAGGTTTTTACCAGGGATTTCATGAAACCGCCAGCATCCGATACCGAAACATCCGAAAAACCCTCCGAATCCTCAGAAACATCTGCAGAATCAGAAAATGACAAAAAACAAGGCGACGAATCTTCTTAATGTCCTTTACGAATGTACCAACCTCGATCCAAAATAACTTCTATCATTATTTCTTTTGGAAGAGCAGCCATAAATGATTTAGGATCTTTTAACATCTTTCCTAACCCCAGAACATCGCCCTGTTCGTTTTCGAGTAAGACAAAAGCGTTCTTATTCAATTCAGGCAAGGGTGTCTTTATCCCTGATTTAGGGATGTTTCTCCCGTATAATGCAGTTTGTTCTCCTTTTTCTAATAACACCACGCGTGGCATTGATAATCTTGCAATGACATCTAATGATTCCACGTCAAACCGAAATGAATCACGTCTAAACCGACCGATTCGGATTCCAACGTGTCGTGGCACGTTATCGTTTCTAATATTTTCAAGAAATTCGAGCAAACATCTTGAAGTCAAATAAACTTCTTTCCATTTACCTTCCCGAACGAGCAAGACATCATCTTGTTCGAGTAGATTCGTAAGATCCTTCTTGAATTGTTTTTTCACGATTTCCTGCATTCGAAGACGTTCTGCGTCATGAATTTCTCGGATTATCATTAAACTTCCTCAATTTTTCTCAATTTACAGATGAAGAAACCTTCAGTATTATCCTTGAATGGATAAAATCGGCGTGTTTTCACCAGAGAGGGAGACAATGAGCGGTTGAAAATGTCAGTAAAACCGGGACTTCCACCATTCAAATCCAAGTTCGTGATTTCCACGTTTCCTTTTTCTAAGGCCTCTTGAATTACAAATTCATTCTCTTCAGGGGCGATAGAACAAGTCGAATATAGAATTTCTCCACCCTTCTTGACTGTTTGAATGGTTGCAATTAAAATATCTTTTTGGATTTGCGACATTTTCTCAATGTCCTCGAGTTCTCGGCTACGTTTCCGGGAAGCTTGAATGCAAATCAATCCTTCCCCCGTGCAAGGAACATCGAGCAAGATCTTATCAGGAGTTATGCCTAATTCATGCAACGATCTTGCATCTTGTAAGAAACACAGGCAATTTTTCACGCCGCATCGAGACAGATTTGACCGCAGGGTAATGAGCCGATTCTTACGAAGCTCACACGCAATGAGAATTCCTTCATTGCTCATTATTTGGGCAAGATGAGATGTTTTCCCTCCTGGAGCCGCACAAGCATCAATGACAACATCAGTCGAAGATGGATTCAGGAGCAATCCTGCAAGCATTGAAGCCCTACTTTGAATGTAATAATAACCCATTAAATATTCTGTTGTCGCACCGAGAGAAAAGGGACTTTTTTCAATAAAGAACCCTTCAGGAATATCGGGAATGGACATTAAAATAAATCCTTTTTTCTGAAGACGTTCTTGAAGGTCACGTGGTGAGATTTTTAACGTGTTCGCTCTGATCGTAGGTAACGGTGGAATTTCATTTCCTTGCAGAAAGGGAATGAGGTCATCTTCTCCAAACATTTCTAGATAACGAATCAACATGTAATCTAGATATCCGTGTTTTTCTGCAAGCTTTTTTAATTTATCAGGAGAAATTGACACTTTCGTTACCTAAAACATCAAGATTAAGGCGTTAAAAAAAATATCACAGTAATGGTGCAGGAGAGGAGATTTGAACTCCCGACATCCAGCATTTTGAAGGCTTCCTTTACGGAAGTTTCGTCAAGCTGGCGTCATAACCAACTAGACCACTCCTGCATCTTTTTAATAACTTTCAAGCGATGTCGCGGATTAAAAAAAAGATATTAACTTAATAAATTTTACTAAAACTACTTATAAAAAGAGGTTTCGATAAAATCAAAGCATGTTCAAACACGGAATTTTAACAGGTAACAAAAAAAACGGCAGTTCTTGGATGATGTAAAGGAAAAACACGTCAGTTTCCATTCTGTTCTTCATGACACGGACGTTTAGAAATAAATAAAATTCTTTATAAAGAAACGATCGATAATTATCAAGTTGAATCAACGATGAAGTCCTTAAAAGATCTCCTCGAACCTCATTCCTACAAGCGAATATTCTTTGTAGGCGTGATCATTTACGTGGTTATTTACATTATAATTTTCATTATCACCAACGTATTTTTCATGATTGATGCGACCATCCGTCCGGGTTTCATGCGTAACATGTTTTTTGATTTTTATTATTTTTATCAACAGCAAGGATGGGCAATTACCCACGGACTTATCCCAAACTTGCATTACATTCCTCTTTACCCAATCGTTGCTGAATATTATATGGCTCTTTTTACGCTCTTTGGACAGAATCCTCACATGGCTCGAATCTTTCAGCTTCTTCTAGTCCTTTCGACGTTATGGGTGGGGCTTGATATCATTAAATTAATCAAGTTAGAAAATCCAAAAGTTCATTTTTTTCTATTGATAATATCGCTTCCTTTCGTCGTATTTGCCATTTATGAAATAAATTATGATATTTTAGTCGTATTTTTCATGATCTTGGCGATTGATTTTTTTCTTCGAAAGAACTTCGTTGTCACGGGAATTTTTCTTGGGTTGGGTTTCGGAACAAAGCTATTTCCCATCATTTTGGCAATCCCCATCATGATTCATCTCATTAAAAACAAGAAATTAAAAGAATTAATCCTGTTTTTATTATCATGTATTGGAACCATAGCAGCCTTATACATGCCTTTTGCCATACTTGCTACTATCCAGCAAGGAACAGGAATTTTTGGAGTTATTTCCAATTTCATTGACTTTATTTTAGCTCCCATGTCATATTTTGATGATAAACCGTTAAATCTTCCATTTTATTTCTTTCAAATCTTTGGTGTTGATAAATTTTTCTTGAAAGTGGTACAAGCGTTACTTGCTTTTGGTCTAGTGTTGGTTTTTTCGGTTTATCACGTCTGGAAGCATCAAGAGGCAGACGTCCCGTTTCTTTTTAGTGCACTCATCATTTTCTTTTTCTTTCAACCTTACATAATGCCTTGGTATTTCATTTGGATAACGGTCATTTATCACCTGATTTACAAGGAAAAGCCAGAAGTAGAATATGCCATCCATCAACCTCTTCTCATAGGGAATTGTTTGGTGTATGCCGTTGAGGGTTTTTTCCTCAAGTATTTTCTTCTTTATCAAATAATGTCGAATGATGATTGGAATTATGCCTACATGCTTCCTAACGGATTCATTTTGCCGGCAATAGTAATAGGTTTCATCACGGCATACATGCAAGTGCTTGTTCTCATTTTTCTGACAACTAATAAGTGGAAATACCAAAAAATCTTAATTGGTATCAACATTGCACTCATCATAGTAACGGTTATCTTGTTACCAATTGCCATTTTCATTCACAATATCTAATTTAGGTGTTGCAAATCGCTCGAGTTACAGAAACGCCATCAGAGGACGAAGTAAAGGATGAAGAATCAGAAGATGATCAAGGCGGATCTAAATTCAAGCTAAAATCTTTAGGCGATTTGCTTGAACCTTACTCCATGAAGCAAATTTTTCTCATGGGAATTGCAATTTACGTGGTGGCATATTTTGTCATTCTTATTGCCACCAATGTCATGATTTTTATGACGAATCTTTACAATGTTGAAGAAATGTGGTTCCTATTTTACGATTTTCGCCGTTGGTATTTATGGGAAGGAAGACACATTATTAGTGGTCAAATTCCCTTCTTGCATTATGTCCCTGTTTATCCGATCATCGCAGAATATTATCTCGCATTATTCACGTTATTCGGACAAAATCCGCACGTGGCGCGAATCTTTCAACTCATCTTGATCTTGGGGACTCTTTGGGTTGGATTAGACATCATTAAAATAATCAAGCTAGAAAATCCCAAAGCGCATTTTTTCTTGTTAATTATCACGACTCCTTTCTTTATTTTCACGCTTTATCAAATAAATTTTGATATTCTTGTTGTTTTTTTCATGTTCATTGCAATTGATTTCTGTCTGCGCCACAAATATTTGATCACCGGTGTCGCTCTGGGTCTCGGATTTTTGACAAAACTATTCCCGATAATTCTAACAATTCCAATAATCATAATGGTGACAAAAAACAAAGAATTGAAGAATCTCCTGTTTTTTCTCGTTGGTTGCATTGGCTCAATCGTTGCAGTTGCTCTACCTTTTGTCATTATTGTAACTATTTCTCAGGGATCGGGGGTAATCGGTGTTATCATGAATTTTGTGACGGTGCTCATAGCCCCACTTTCATTTTTAGATGATAAGCCACTTACGATTCCTTTTCTTTTCTTTCAGCTGATAGGTATAAACAAAACATTCTTGAAGCTCTTCCAAGCATTCGTAGCTTTCGGGTTGGTTGCTGTTTTTGTAATAAACCAGGCTAGAAAAGGACGAAATTTGGATCTTCCGTTAATTTTCAGCGCGATGGTGATTTTCTTTCTATTCCAACCTTACATCATGCCGTGGTATCTTATTTGGATCATTCCGGTGTATCAACTCATTTACAAGAAAAGACCCGAAATAGAATATGGAATTCATCAATCGCTCGTTGTATTAAATTATTACGTTTACGGATTAACGGGATATATGATGATGAAGGAGGTATGGATGGATATAATGCCGGGGTCATTTTTGGATTATGCACTACTCTTACCTGCAGGTGCAATCATCCCCATTTTCATTGCAATCTTTATGGTTGCGTACATTCAAGTTTTGGTTCTCATATTTTTTGCAACGAATCGTTGGAAATATCAGAAGATCTTAATTCCCTTGAATTTGGGTCTCATGATCGCTAGCATTTCATTAGTTCCTCTTGCAATAATGATTTATTGAAAAGAATGAAAATAGATTGCAGTTAGTTCATTAATCAATCTATTAACTAATGGTAAAAATCATGGAAAAAAGCCTGAAAGATATCATTGAAGGGTTTTCATTATCGAAACTCCTGATCATCACGGGTGTGATGCTAGGAGTCCTCAATTTAATCTTATTCATATTTCAGGTTCCTGCCTTCTATGATTTCTACACGTTTTATAGTCGAGATGCTACAAAAATTTTGGCGGGATTAATTCCATACGTGAATTTCAACCCTTATTATCCAATTCTCGCAGATTATTACTTCGTTTCGTTTGAATGGGTAAGTATTAGTCTTTTTGAAGTAATAGGTCTTGAATTAGCGGTAGTTATCAAGTTAATTGTTGCTAGAATTTTTCAATCGTTGATTTACCTCGGTTGCTTGATTTTGGTCAGAGACATAATGAATCACTTGGAAGTAGAAAGCATTAACTGGCAATTAATCTGGTTCATTGCAAGTCCGGTACTTCTCTTCTTTGCGATCATTCAGGTAAATTTTGACATTTTAATGGTTTTTTTTCTATTCTTAGCTTTGGCCGGTTTTTTACGGGAGTCTCCATTTGTCATGGGACTTGCTATTGGATTAGGAGTCATGGTAAAGGTCTTCCCAATCGTATTGCTAGTTCCCATCGTACTTTTTTATTTAAAGCGAAAACAGGTTAAAAATTTAGCAATTACATTGATTTCGGTCATTGGGATTTATTTTGTGTTCTATCTTCCATTCTCAGTTGCTCGATTATTCCTGACAGGGCAATCTTTGTTCAATTTTGTCACTAATTATGTTGATTTTTTTCTCATACCGCTTCAAGGGTTTGAAAATCATCCATTAAACGTGCCTTATTTCTTTTTGCTTCCATTAATAGCGGTTACATTTTTAACGAAGAATCTATTGAAATTAATGGCAAACGTCATTGCAATTTTAATTGTATTGGTGTATTGTAGTTGGAGCATCTTCAAGGATTCCGAAGAAGAGTCCAAGACGTTCAAAATCTTGATTTTTTCTCTTTTTCTATTTTTCCTGTTTCAACCGTACATAACGCCTTGGTATATTCCGTGGGTGCTTGCACCATATTATCTCTTGGAGAAAAAGCACCCGGGACGGGAAAGTGCAATATACCAACCAATTATTTTCCTTGCTTGTACCATCGCAGGCTGGATTCAATATTATTTTAATAATTTCATATTGTCAGGATACCAATCCGTTGATTATAACTTTCTGATCACGCCTAATTTGATTTTTCCCATGTTTGTTAATATGTTAAGAGTTATACTGTTACAATTCTTGGTGATTCTTTTCTTTGTCACGAATTCTTCAAAATGGAAACGTGTCTTGATCCCAGGCATGCTCACCTTGCTGATCATCTCCGGCATTGGATCTATTTTGTTATTTTTCTTCTAGAATCCTTAGAGAGGCATGAGAAATCCTAACGGAAAATTTTAAATTCAAGCCATTTCATTTAAAATTAAACATATTCAGAGTTCGGTCAAGCATGGTAACGAATGTGAATTGGAAAGATAGTCGATATCTGGGTTTTCTATTCATTCTATTTAGTGTATGCCTATTCATTCAATTCTTTCAGGGAGTAAATGTCGAATTATTTTTTCCAATATTCGTATATCAAATTGTTCTCATTCCTTTCGGGACGAGCCTTGTCATATGCTGTTCAGTCGTTCTCCTAACAGAAATCCTTTTAAATATAAATAAAAAAATCATTCGTAGTAAGAAATTTAAGCGAGAATTTCGATCTTGGTCTCCGTTTTGGTGCTTTGTTATAGCAATAATAATTAATTTGATGTTATATTTAGCCATTTATATGATAAGCTTTATTATTTTTTGGGATCCTTTAATTCTACCCATATGGCCTTTCTATTTCAAATACATTCTCGCTCAGGTTCTCGGATGCTTGCCAACGCTTCTCATTCTATTTGCCGTTGAAGAATATGTTTTTCCACCTTCTTGAGCCACGTGATTTTCTGCACGGCTACAAGACAAATATCCATTATTTTTCACGAAAAACATTGAATTAAAAGAAGGAATGGTGCCGAGAGCGAGATTTGAACTCGCGACAACTGGATCTTCAGTCCAGCGCTTTCGAGACCTACTTGGCTTGTCGGTCAGCCACGCACTTCTCCCGACCTAAGCTACCTCGGCGTAAATAGGGAGCTCGTGAACCGTTAAGTCCACGATGCGAAACGATAATATCTAGAAAGTTGCGAGATTAATAAATTTTACCATTTCAAACGTCGATTTTTCAAATGAAATTACAAATCTTTTAATCGGAGTTTCTTTGCCAAGTCCACGGCTTCTTCATCATCAGATCGCTTGACGCGAATGTGAGGACCTTCTCCAGTTATGCGCCGAACCACGCGTAGCAAAGTGATTCTATCAATTTTTTGTTGAATCTGTCCATTGGAAGCCAACATGATGAGGGCACGTTCGATGATATTTAGAATGCGTGGATCTTTAATCTCATTTTTTAAATAATGATATGCTTCAGAATCCATGACGGATTGAAAGAATGCATCTTTTTGACGATTGAGTTGCTCCATTTTTTGCTTCTCTTGTTCTTCCATCCGTTTTTTTTCTTCTTCTTCTTTTTGCGCCTGAATGATTCGATTCTTAAATTTTTCCATTCGCTTTTTCCGGATTCGTTCTAGCTCATCATCGTTCATGATAGTTTCACCGGTAATTTAACCAGAAAAGAATCATAAAAAGATTCCGCATTCACGGCTTTCGAATGGAAGAATTTTAACTATAAAAGCAAAAATAGTTTTAGGAATCTTCGTGAAAATACAACAATGGTGAGTTTTCAGGACTTGATGTTTGATGCCATTTGATTTCTTGAAAATGATGATTATTTTTTATCAAAAACGATTTCAGGTCAGCATTAAAAGCGGATTTATCACGTTTTAAATTGATTTTTTTTCAA
>JALGVI010000090.1 GCA_029838215.1 Candidatus Helarchaeota archaeon
ATTTGTCGCAATTCTTCTTTGGATTTTTGTGAGAATATCTCATCAAATCTTAGATTTAATGCAAGATTGACCATTTTTTCGTCCAATTCATCAGACATATTAGGTTCAATGTTTCGTTCTTGAAGTAAATCAAGAAATTTGATAAATGGAAGATGAGATAATTTCCAGGCTTTTTTCAGGCTGATTTTTTTATCAATGTATGAATCCAATGCAATTTTTAACCGAACGGAATTTATTTCTTTAATACTTAATTCCTTTAATAATGCGGGTACCGATTTTCCGAGCAATTTAGCTAATTCTTTCACGTCTTGGAATTCCTCATCGGTCAGACGAAAATTAATTTGTTTCATTTTTTTCAACTGCTATTAAATGATAGCAATTTCTTTAAATACTTATTCATAGCTTCTAATATAATGCTGATTATTGATACATGTTCTTGGCTGAAAATCCGTGAACTAGACGATAATAATATTTTAAAACTAAAAGAGCTTATTTACCAGAGTAATCTTTGGGCAACTCATGAGCTAGTCAAGGAATATTCACATTATTTGAAAGACTACTTAGATTTTAACAAATTTTCAATTCAATCCGTAAAAATTGAAAAGGTGGAACTGTTTTTCGAAAAAGAACTCGATCCAGCAGATCTTTCTATCATTGAATTCGGGCGAAAATATAAGAATGCAACAGTTATATCCGACGATGGGGCAGAATTATTGATTTTAGACTGGTTTAAAGTTAAATCCTTCCAGCTTTCTGAATTCATCTTTTTTCTTGTAAAAGAATCCTTACTAAAGAAAAGAGAAGCTTTAAACGCAATAAAAAAACTTAGGACCTGGCGGGATATAAAAGAAAAAAAAATGAAAAGAATATTGAATGAAATTAACTTGATACGTTAATCTGTTTGTAATTATAGACAGACTTGAAAAATTTTTTTTAAAAACGCTTCTCGTAGAAACTCCCCAGATTTCTGCGTTTGAAATCAACAATCTTTCTTTTTTTCTTTTTCATTCCCTTGAGATAGAGTCCTCGCATCATCTGAATTGCTTCTTCTATTGTATGAGCAACGGGAATTCTTCGATTCATCTCAAGCCCTTTAATGATTATGCCGTAAATCGATAACCAGGGACAATAAGCGACGACTGGAATCTGCGGGTTTCTGCTTTGAACCACGTTACTCAAGCGACGTCCTATCTGCATTGTTATCGTGGGAACATAAGGCACGAGTAAAATCACGATGCCCTTCACGTTATTAAATTGCAATAGTTGGTCAAGGCAATTTTCCACGTCTTTATCCATGACGGACCCCGTTAAATCGATGGGGTTTTCGAATGAACCAATATCGGCAATGACGGGGCTGACAGAATCCCGCAACTTTTTCTTTTGTTCTTCAGTAAATTCGACCAAGTTAAGGTCGTAATAGGCAGCGAGATCAGCTGCTAAAACACCGTGACCGCCAGATATTGAAAGAATGACGATGTCACCCTCAATCGTGTTTAGACCGAACGAAATTACCTTCGTAAAACTTACCAATTCGCTTTCGGAAATCGCTTCGATCACACCTGCTTGCCGAAATGATGAGGAAAGGATCTTCTTATTTGTGGCAAGTGATGCAGTGTGCGAAAGAGCGGCTCTTGCACCAAAGCGGGATTTACCGCCTTTAATGAGAATTATGTCCTTGTCGTATATTTTAGCAAATTCTATGAGTTGCTTGCCAGAATTTTCCTTGAAACCTTCGTTGTAAATGACAATGCACTCCACTTCCGGCTCCAAGCTGAAGTATTTGACTAACGTGATGTCATTAATCATTGCCTTGTTGCCGATGTTAGCCGCCGCGTAAATCCCGATTTGTCGCTCATGAAACTTTGAGAAAATTTGATCGATGAGGAAACCGCCACTTTGAGAAATTACCGCCACGTTACCGTGAGGAGGCGTTGCCAATCTTTCACTTGGAAGGATGAATGTATCACAATATTGCGAATGAATGCCAATGCAATTTGGACCCATGAAAGGCAAGTCATATTTATCAGATATTTGAAGCAGTTCCTTTTCGAGTTCTTTTCCCCGTTCTCCTTTTTCCGAGAATCCTCCAGAACCGATGATCACGCTTTTAGCACCGATTTCGCCACAATTCTTCAATGCTTCAGGAACCAATTTGGCTTTAATCATCAAGACGACCAAGTCGAGATCCACGGGGACATCATTGAGTTTCGTATAGACTTGGTGACCTTCCAGATAGCCACCTTTTTGATTTACAGCATGGATTTCAACAGGATACTCAAATAAGTTCTTATTATAGATGATATTTCCTGCAAATAAAGGATTCTTAAGCGAAACACCGACAATTGCCATGGTTTTCGGTTTAAAAATGTAATCGAGCCTACTGAGTTTCAATGCATCAAAGCCTCCATTCATGTCTAAATAGAATGAGGTGAATCATTCAAAAACTTGAATTACATATAAAAACATGCTTAAATTAGTTATTGATTGATTGGAGCGTGGAAGAAATTGCCGGAGAAAAAGGAAGAATGGATTTCCAAGCAGTACGACATTCTCGAAAAAGAGCTGGGCGAGAAAGGCGTGGAATTGGAGAAAGTAAAGAAGAAATTAAAAGAGTTCACGGTGGAAGTCCCTTCATGGATTTTTGGAGAATTTGGTGGTGGTCGTTTTGGCGGTCACGTTCCTCCTGGTGCTGCAAGAACCATCTTTGAAAAGTTGGACGATGCTGCCATCGTTCACCAAATAACGGGAGCAACGCCGAACGTGAGCATCCACGTCGGTTGGGACGATCCTGATGAAAATCCGTTCGACGAGATTCAATCCGGTTCTTTCAGGCGGCTAAATTTTCATGCTCACAAATTGAACCTGAAAATAGGTTCCGTGAGTCCGACTTATTTTTTGGAAGGGACTCATTTTGGGAGCTTGTCTGCACTAGATCCTACCACGAGGCAGCGATTTATTGACCATGGTCTGGTGGCAGCAGAGATAGCCGAGAATTTTGGAACGGGCTTCATCACGTTATGGTTTCCAGATGGATCGCTTTACCCCGGTCAAGTAAACATGCATGTTGCCATCCGTAATCTCAAGAATTCGTTAAAGGAGATTTACGAGCAGGCTCCGAATGCAGTGAAAATGCTCATCGAATACAAGCTTTTCGAACCGGGGACGTACCACACCGTGATTTCGGATCTTGCAGGTGCAATGGACGTTGCACGGAGCTTGGGCGACCGTGCTGGCGTTCTTATCGATCTAGGCCATCATCCATTTGGAGTAAATGTCGAATACATTGCAACAAGAGTGATGGAATCAGGAATGCTCGCAGGAGTGCATTTTAATAGCAGGTATGCGGCAGATGACGACCATGCCGTGGAACCAAACATGCAACTTTTCAGGATTTTTCACGAGATGGTGGCAGGAGGGGTAATAGGGAATGAAAATCCCGATGAAAATTGGCTCAGGGTGCTCGACCAATGCTCTGGCTTGGAAAATCGCATCCATGCCGTCCTGCATTCTGTTGATTCATTGATGATTTCTCATGCCAAAGCTTTAATCGTGGATGAAGATTCTCTGGCACGTCATCAGAAAAAAAATGAGATTATTTTAGCCAATAGGACGTTGCTCGATGCATTTTTAACGGACGTTCGACCAATTCTTTATCAAGTGAGGTTAGAAAAGGGCTTGCCCTTGGACTTCATTGATGCTTATGATAAGTCAGGTTATCAAGAAAAGATTGAAAAGGAGAGATAAGGAAGTTTTGACCATGAAGATCGTCTTTCATGAGAAATACCTTGAATATTATACTCACGATCCAGCAGCAGAAGCAGGACGTTTGGAGCCCATCATCGAAGAGCTCCGAGGCAAGGCAGGATACGAGTTCGTGCAGCCAGAGCCTGCCAGTGAAGAAGACATTTTACGTGCTCATACCCTTGGACATTTACAGGACATTAAATACGACACAAAAGTTCATGAGATGGCATTATTGGCTGCAGGCGGAGCCATTAAAGCGGCAGAATTGGGTTGGACAGGAGAACCTGCATTTGCGGCCATACGTCCTCCGGGACATCACGCATCATCAGATAGTTGTTGGGGCTTTTGTTTTTACAATAACATCAGCGTTTCACTCCTTTCATTAGTTGCTCGGGAAAAAATAAAGAGTGCATTTGTCTTGGATTTTGATCTTCATACAGGCGATGGAAACATCAATATTTTAGGGCAGAAAAGAGATTTGATTCGCACGAAGATTCTAAATCCGCGCAGTGACCTTGAACTGAATTACATTGATGAGATAGCTCAGGAGTTCGATCGAGCCGGCGAATTTGACATCATCGTGGCATCGGCGGGATTTGACGAATACGAAAAGGACTGGGGACACAAGTTATCGACTCGAGCATATGAAAAAATCGGGAAGTTGATGCGGAAGTTCTCGGATGAGAAAACGCAGGGAAGGCGTTATGCCTTGTTAGAAGGGGGATATTACTTTCAGGATCTTGGGAAAAACGTTTTTGCATTCTGTGAAGGATTTAAAAAATGAGTTAGTCAAAAAAAATGAAAAGGAGTTATTTTTAGAAAACTAGCTCTTCAATGAATTTTTTAGCGAATTTCTCACGTTTATTTCGAATGACATCTTGTGGTTCGACATATTCCAGGGCTTCGTGTGGACATGAAATCACGCATTGAGGTGAACCGTCCATGATTTCTTCGCAATGGTTGCACTTAAAGATCCTTCCATCGATTCCGATTCCGATGGCACCAAACGGGCACGCTTCCGTGCATCGCCTGCATTGAATGCATTTCTTTTCATCCACCTTGATGAGTCCGTTCTTTGGATCTCTATAGATGGCACTTGTTGGACAAACCACGGCACAACTTGGTTCTTCGCAGTGGTAGCAGCTAATCGGAAACTTGATTTTCCATGAATAGTCAATGACTTCGATTCGAGAATGTAGGGGAAATATCTTGCCTTCTTTCGTGATTGAGCAGGACAATTCGCACAACTTGCAATCCAAGCATTTTTCAGGATAAACCTTGATGACTTTCTTTATCTTTGCCATTATTTCTCACCCCATATATCAGGAATCGTGAAATCAAGCCCTAGTTCCTGAAGTTTCTCCTTTGTGGGCTTTCCTGACGCATCCCATTTTCTGAATTCATAATATTCTTTTTTCTGGCGTTCGAAATCTGGAACTCTTCCGTCGGTTCCGCCTTCTAGAGGCGTGAGAAGGATTTTGGGCATGAAATCATCGTCAGCCGTGATTCCCAACTTGTTATTGATTACTCTCTTTAACGTGAAGATTCGATCACCTGCTTTTCGGAGGTCATCAATTGAATATTCGTTTCCAGTTGCCATGGTTACTAAATTGGCAATGTCCTGACCTGTTGGATGAGAAAAATTACAGAAGATCAGCGAACTAAACACGGATCGATAGTCTTGCAGGTTTGGTATGATTTCTCCGAGTCGGTCATCACTTGTTCGATCGTGGAAGTCCACGCCGAATGCAGGTTCCGCATTACCAAGACATACTTCATAGTCGTCCCCAGCCATATGGCAGGCACCCCGTGATGCTGTTGCATATTGAATTGCCATTCCAAAATTTGCCCTAGGATCATGCATTGGCACGTCGAGTCCTTTTACCACGGCAACGTCATCTCTATTGACATTAAATTTATCTGCTACACTCTGGGTTCCTTCCGCCAAGACATTTCCAAATCCCTTTCTTTGGGCGATCATCTCGATCAACTCGATGATCACGTCCGAGTCTCCCCACTTGATTTCGAGTCCTTCAGTATCGTCTTTCGTGATGATTCCCTTGTCAAACAAATACATGGCAAATGCGATGATGGCACCGCCGCTAATGGTATCTATGCCATGCTTGTTCGCCAAATGATTTGCTTTAAAAACAGACTCAATATTTTTATTCAAGCATAATGACCCGAACGTCCCCAGAGTTTCATATTCGGCGGCTTCCGTTACCGGTACCTTATACTTTCCTTCTTTATTCTCTAATAATTTACCGCATGCAATCGAGCAGGCAAAACATGCCGTGTCTTTTACAACATATTTTTCTTTTTGAGTGCATCCCGAAAGATTTGAAGTTAGTTCCCAATCTCCCTTGGTATAATATTTTGCCACGGTGTCACCAAACGCATACCCCGTGTCCAAGTATCCTGAGGTTCCCAGTTCCCGAAACATTCTACAGGAGAATTTTTCCATTTGGTGCTTGTTAATGGTACGAACCAACCCTAAATATTTGAACGCATCGTTAACTTCAACGGCTCCGCGCCCCTTAATGGCAATGGCTTTCAAATTTTTTGAACCCATCACTGCCCCCATTCCCGTTCTTCCTGCGGCACGACCTTCATCATTCATGATGGCAGCAAACCGCACCAGATTCGCTCCTGCAATCCCTATGCAGGCAACCTTGACTTTTTTATCTCCCAATTCCTTTTTAATGGCTTCCTGTGTCGTGTAAACGTCTTTCTTCCAGAGTTTTTTGGCACTTTTAAACTCAACGTTATCATCGTTTACAAACACGTACGTGGGTTCTTCTGCTTTTCCAATAAATAGAATCCCGTCGAACCCCGCAAATTTAATTTCCGCCCCGAAGTGTCCGCCTGAAGTCGATTCGCCCCAGATATTTGTTAATGGAGATTTGGCACAAACGACATAGCGACCTGCCGTTGGTGCAGCAGTCGCGGTTAGGGGTCCCGTCATAAAAAGCAAGGGATTATCCGGACTCAAGGGATCTAATTCTTTCGTCAGGTGTTCATATAAAAAGCGAGCTGCGTATCCCGACCCACCTAAGAATTCACGAGCCCAATCTAAATTAAGAGGAATGATCGAAGTTTTCTTGTTAGTCAAATCAACCTGTAGGATTTTTCCCATGTATCCTTTCAAATAAGCTCACCAAATTTATTTTTTTCAATTTTGTATGGATAATTTAAAGCTGTTAAATTCTTGATTTTAGAGGTTAAGAAGTTTTTCATGCTTCAGGTAATGTATTCCATTCTTTTGAAGCACCAGCCTAAAATTGGCGACACTACCACCATTTTCGGAGAGATTAAGAAGTATTTTTTCAAGGCATACTTTAGCATGTCAAACCAGAACATTTTCTGCGAGCAGGCGGCAAACCCTATATAAATTATAAGAAACGGCAGATGGAAACTTTTTTTTAACTAATTCTTGAATTAGTATGTAACGAAAATATTGAGTTTTGGACATTTATTGAATAAGGAAAGGATTGTAATTATCATGTTCAAGTTAGTTCTTTTACGACATGGAGAAAGCCTTTGGAACAAGGAGAACAAGTTCACGGGTTGGTTTGATGTTGACCTGTCCGAGAAAGGCATCGAAGAAGCACGTAAGGCGGGAAAAATTCTCAAGGAAAAGGGATATACATTCGATGTTGCTTTCACGTCATTCCTGAAACGGGCAATACGGACCTTGGAAATTGTCTTGGAGGAGATGGGTTTAAAAGACATTCCCATTTATCGCTCTTGGCGATTGAATGAGAGGCACTATGGTGCGTTGCAGGGATTAAACAAATCTGAAACTGCCAAAAAATACGGGGAAGAACAAGTTTTCATCTGGCGTCGGAGTTATGACGTGCCACCTCCTGCTTTAACCAAAGAAGATGAGCGTTATCCGGGAAATGATCCGATGTATCGTGATTTAAGCGAGGAAGACCTTCCGCTAGCCGAATGTCTTAAAGATACCGTGAAACGAACCTTACCGTATTGGAAAGAAGAAGTAGAGCCGGTCATTAAAACAGGGAAACGAGTTTTGGTTTCAGCACATGGAAACAGCCTTCGAGCAATCGTGAAGTACTTGGATGGTATATCTGATGAAGAAATCTCCCAACTGAACATTCCCACGGGGATTCCGCTGATCTATGAGCTAACGTCCGATCTCAAACCCATCAAGCATTATTACCTTGCCAGCGAAGAAGACTTACAAAGAGCCATAGAAGCCGTAAAGAAGCAAGGGAAATCCGCTTAATTTTTCATTTCATCCTTTAATACCGCTTGAAGACAAAGGTTTTGACTTTAATTATATCTCCAAGATGCCGTTCTGCCCTTAATACAAATCTTTACATTAAATAGTGCCTGATCTTGAGTTCATTTATTTCAAAATCTGCAAATGGCTTTGAGTAGAAAAAGATTTTTCAAGCAAGTTTGATACATCCATAACAACCGATTAATGATATTTGTTTTTTCAATATAGAAGATTAAAATTAATTGGAGATTTTAGCGATGGTTAAATATTTCTCTCCTGAATGGGGTGTCGAATTTTGCAAGGCCATTAATTCTAATGAGAAATACCAAAAAGCTGCTGCTACTTGGGAAGGTGATTTCATTTTCGTTTCCACGTCTGATGAAGGTGACATACACCTTTACATGGATCTTTGGCATGGCGAATGCCGAGGAACCAAAAAAGTTGGTCCCGATGACACCGCCGAATTTGTCATAACAGGTCCGTATGAGCAGTGGGTAAAAGTGGCAAAGAAAGAGGCTGATCCCATTCAGTTAATGATGGTCGGCGAGCTCAAGCTCGAAGGCGACATGACGAAGATCATGCGTGCCACCAAAGCAGCCGTAGAATTGGTAAATTCAATTTCAATGGTTGAAGGCACAGAATTCTAAATCATTCCTTTTTTTTCTTTTTGATTATTGACCGATGGTGTTTTTGTTTATTCATGCAAAATTATTAAATCCAACATGACATATTTCCTTCTGGTATTCAAATTTTAATGAATGGTTACCAATAAAGAAAGGTGGAAATTAAATGTGGTTTTTCTCTTGTCCAAAGAAAATAGTTTTTGGACCGAACTCATTGAATTATTTAAATCAATTGAACATGAAAAAAGTCTTCATCGTCACGGATAAAATGGTTGTCGAGCTCGGATTTGCCGAATTAGTCACGAAAGGTCTTGATAAGCGCAAGATAGAATATCAAATTTATGATGGATGTGAGCCGGATGCTCCACTCCAAACCGTTAAAGAAGGTGCAAAAAAGTGCGCCGATTTCAAGCCCGATACTATCATCGGGTTAGGGGGAGGGTCATCCATGGATACTGCTAAAGTCATTTACTTTCTCTATGAAAGGCCCGAGGAAAAAATTCAAGATCTCACGGCATTTAGAACGGATATTGAGTTAGGTAAAAAGGCACGCTTCATACTCATCCCTACCACTTCTGGTACGGGGGCAGAAGTTACATGGGCTGCAATCCTTTCCGATCCTGCCGAAGATCGCAAGTTGCTTCAAAGCTCTCGTGAATTAATCCCTGAAATTGCCATTTGTGATCCTGCATTACCCGCAAACATGCCGAAAAAATTGACAATGGGAACGGGACTGGATGTTCTCGTTCATGCCATCGAGGGTTATACGAGCGGTTTCAAGAATATTTATTCGGATATAACGTGCATTGGAGCCGTCCGTCTAGTGTTGGAAAATTTGGAAAAAGCAGTAAATGATCCTGATAATGCAGCTCGTGATAACATGCATAATGCCGCCACGATAGCTGGGCTGGGCTTTGGAAACTCACAAGCAGGAGCTTGCCATGCGATCGGTCATACTTTAGGTGCGTTCTTTCACAAGCATCACGGGGCATGTGTCGGTCTTGCCCTCCCATACATGATGCAGTACAATTCCAATAACGATGAAAATATCACGAAACAATACGCCGAGCTGGCCCGGCGAGCCGCAGATATTTGGGAAAAAGATGACAAAAAGGCATGTACCCTTTTAATCAAGCGAATCAAGGATCTCATTGCAAACATCGATGGACCGCGCACGCTTCAAGATCTCGGAATCACGAAAGAGGACATTGAAAGTAATCTGGATAAAATCATCCAAATCACGGATGAAGATGCCTGCACGACTACCAATCGTCCCATTCCTGAGTCGGAAGATTACGTTAAAATCTATAAGTACATGCTCGAAGGCAAGGATGTCGATTTTTAAACTTAATAACTCTTTTTTTTTGGTTGATGGACATGTACAAGTATTTATCCAAGGAGTGGTTGGAGCAGGGAAAAAATCTCGTCAATGCGAATGCTGAATTTCGGAAGATCGCAGGAAAGTTTAGCGCTTCATTTGTCCACATAGTTTTGAACCCTCCTGATGGACAAAACCTCGATTACGTTTCGGTATTTAAGGATGGAAGGTGCATCGACGTGCATCATGGAACAATGGAAAATCCCACGTTTCGAATTACAGCCGACTACAAGGATTGGGTTTCTCTTCATCAGGGAAAGGCAAACATCATTAACCTCGTGCTAACGGGCAGGTTTTCTTTTGAAGGAAATCTAGATGACACGATTGACTACAATCACCTGATCATTGCGATGATGAGCATCTTTCCAGAGATTCCAACTGAGTTTTAATTTTTTTTCATTCGTTTCAATGCCAGTAACTGAAATTTTTTAATGCGAGAGTTTTTTATTCTTATTATGATATGTCAAAATTGTGGTAAAGAGATATTACGAGCAGGAAATTTCTGCGAGTTTTGTGGGGCTCCGTTGGAAAAACATCAAAAAATGCTCGAATTGATCTGTAAAAATTGCGGGAATGCGGATTTGGATTTTTTTCACAAGGAATATTTGAGATTGAATGATCCCAATGGTTTCAGCTTTAATTTTAACGTCTATATCTGCAAGAAATGTAAATTTGCGGAATTTTACGCGGATTTTCCACTCAATAGAGATTTTAAGGGCGAAAAAATCAAAAAATAATCTTTTTGCAGGTAGGTTTCATTTTTTCCGTTCAATCTTCAAAGAAATGCTTGATGTGTCTTTCATAATCCAATTCTTTTTCTTGGTAGTCATAAACGCGTTCCTTATCGGGTGGCTTGACTACGGTTGGATCTCCTCGTGGAATGGTCAGCACTCGAATGGCTTCTGCAACTTCATCTTCGATGGG
>JALGVI010000091.1 GCA_029838215.1 Candidatus Helarchaeota archaeon
GAGGAAGGATACGTCTACATCGTGGGACGGTCTAAGGACATGATTGTCAGTGGCGGAGAAAACATATATCCCAAGGAAGTCGAGAATGTAATCCAAAAACATCCTGCCGTTTTCGAATGTGCGGTCATAGGAATTCCCCATAAAAAATATCAGGAAGCAGTATGTGCTTGTATCGTCCCCGTAAAAGGATGCAAACCAGGCGAAAACATCACTGAAGAAGAAATAATTGAATATTGTAAGAAAAATCTCGCACGATATAAAGCTCCTAAAAAAATAGATTTCCTGAGACGGTTACCAAAATCACCACAAGGTAAAATTCTCAAGCGAAAACTTCGTAAGCCATATTGGGAAGGAAGAGAAAGAGAAGTCGTTTAATTATTTGGCTAAAAAATCGCGTAAATTCTCCGTGTCGGTGGTAGGTAATAGGCAATTGTTATTTTGACACACGTATGCCGTTGCTTTTCCATCGATGCTCGGCTGTTTTTTTAGAAAAGGAATGAGAGCATGAATTTTCGGGCTTTTCTGATCAGTTGGATTGAAAATCACGACTTTATTCGGTAAATAGATGTCGCGTATGGCTCCGATCATTTTTTCCAATTCCGAATCACTTGAACTACCGGAAATCACGATTTCGTGAGAAGGACCCAGCAAAAAATCGTAAGCCACGAGAAATAAAGCATGAGCTGATGGCACTTTCTTGATAGAATTCGTAAAAGTCCTGACAATATCTCTTGCTTTTTCTTCAAGGTCGGGATCCAGCATGATACGAGCAAGTCTAATCAAGCAAAGCATCGCAACAGAATTGCCAGATGGAATGGCTCCATCATAAATATCCTTTTGTCTTAAAATGAGTTGTTCCCCATCATTTGGTGAAAAATAGAAACCTCCTTGCCGCTCATCCCAGAAGTGGTCGAGCATGTCTTGATTAAACTTCAATGCAAGTTGAAGATATTCCACCTCGAACGTGGTTTCGTACAATTCCAACAAGCCCCAAATAAAAAAGGAATGATCTTCCAAGTTTGCCAGCACGGCGGCTTCACCATCCCGATACCTGTGAAGGAGACGTCCATCATCTCTTCGCATGTTCTGCAAAATGAAATCCGCAGCTAAAGTGCCAGCATCAACATATGCCTTGTTGTTCATGACTCGTCCGGCTTTTGCAAGTGCCGCTATCATCAACCCATTCCAGTCAGTAAGAATCTTATCATCTTTACGTGGTCGTGGACGTCGTGCCCTGTATTCGAATAACCGCTTGCGAATGACTTCTAACCGATCCTGCAAGGAAATTCCTCGAGAGTTTTGTTCAAGTGCAAGATGTTTTCGCCTGTTCGATCTTGTGTCATCTGATCGAGATAATTACCGTTTTCCTTGATGTTAAAGATCTTTATTGCAAGCTCTACATCCTTTTCATCAAGAATTTGACGGATTTCGCTTTCTTTCCACAAGTAGAAACGACCTTCTTCCATTTTTCCTTCTTCATCGGCACTATCGGCATCTTCTGCGGAGTAGAAACCTCCTAGAGAATCTCTCATGTCACTCAGAACATATTGGAAGATTTCTTCCACCACGCGCTTGAAGGAATCGTTTCTTGTTGCTTGATATGCCTCCGTGTATGCCATTGCAAGAAGGGCTTGATCGTATAACATTTTTTCGAAATGCGGCACGAGCCAGAAAGAATCCGTGGAATATCGGTGAAAGCCAAATCCGGCATGATCAAAAATCCCGCCGTTTCGCATCTTTTGAGCCTTTTCCTTTCCGGTTTTTTTCCAATACCGGAGCAGAAAAAGCAGTACGTGAGGAGTCGGAAACTTAGGAGCTCCACCAAAACCACCATCTTTCTCATCAAATTGCCGTAGTAAATGTTCGTAAGCGTCGTGTAAGAGTTTTTCCCCGGCTTCTTCACCTCGAAGCTCGATATTGGTACTTTTGAGAATCGCGGTAATTTGAGTAGCCGATTTTTGAATTTTTTCTGGTTGCTCTTTCCAGAGTTTTTCGATTTGGGGAATTAGTTCCAGCATCCCTGACCGGCCGAATCGACCTCGTTTAGGTATGTATGTTGCGGCAAAAAACGGTTTTCCTTCAGGAGTCATTATTATGGTGAGTGGCCAGCCTCCGCCACCCGTTAGAGCTTGGCAAGCAGTCATGTATGTCTTATCAATGTCAGGGCGTTCTTCACGATCTACCTTGATGGAAACGAAAACTTCATTCATCAGTTTTGCAACTTCAGGATCTTCAAACGACTCATCCTCCATGACATGACACCAATGGCACGTGGAATAGCCAATAGACAAGAAAATCGGTTTATTTTCCTCTCTTGCTTTTTTGAATGCTTCCTCGCCCCACGGATACCATTCCACGGGATTGAAAGCATGTTGAAGTAGATATGGACTTTTCTCCGAAATTAGATGATTTGGAGTCTTTTCAGTCGGTTTTGATTTAGAATTTCGAGTCATTTTAAACCCCACTTTAAAATAAAAAGAAAAAACTAACCTTTTAAAAAGAATCATGATTTTTAAAAATAATTGACTATTTTCGCAATATAATCAGTTTTAATCGGTTTGAATTTTTGCTTCATCCTAAAAATATAACCGAAAATGATTGCTTGGAATGATCTTGCAATGAATTTAAATCATGGGAACAGGATTATCCGTACATCAGGTTCATTCGGTCTCGACGCTTCTTTTTTATCTGTTTTGCTTTAGAAATGGCGTCTTCAGAAAGATACTTTTCGATTTCTCCATTTAACGCATTTTGGCTTGGCGGAACACCCCGAAAAACAATCTTTCCGTTAATGGCTATTGCAGGAGTGCCCTGAATGGAATATAATTGCACTTGTGCCTGACCGAAATCAGATTGCGTGTCTATTTTAAAAACTTCAATATCATCAGGATAGAGTTTCTTGGCTTCCTGAACCATTTTCAGTGCTGCAGGACAATATGGACAGGTCACGGAATAGAAAAATTCAACCGTGACTTTTTTCTTATTAGAGCTCAACACATCACCACGATTCATCATGTTTTTTTATTCAAAATAGAAAATGAAGGCTTGATTAGTCGCCTTTTAGCTTTCGTTCCAACTCTTGAAGTCTTTTCTTCTCCATTTCGAGTTTGTTCAACTTGTAAGCGTGACCGTCTTCGAGTTCCTTGACCTGTCTTTCCATTTCGAACATTTTACGTTTTTGCTTGACAACTTGAGCATAGCGCTTTTCAATGGCTTTGATCTGAGCCGAAATTGATTTGTTGCGGTCTTTTAATTCACGACTCTTACTTTCAAGATCAAGCAATTTTATCTTGATGTCTTCTTCTTCTTTTTTGACGCTTGCTTCTTTCTCAGCGAGGTTTGCAAGTTCGAGGTTCGTGGCGTCCAATTTTTCCTCAACGACTTTAAGTTTTTTGAGAACACCCCGATTCAGGTTAATCTTGTCTTGTGATGAAGTGATTGCTTTTTTTCGACCGGCTATTTCCGTTTCCTTTCTGCGAATTTCGTTTTCGATCTCCTTGATTTTTTGCGCCATTTCATCGATTTCTCGCAATTTTTCGTCCAGTTTTTCGGATTCGGCTTCCACTTCTTTTAATCGACTCGTGGCGGCATCGAGTTTTGGCATGAGGTCAGCTTCTTTCTTTTCCAATTCAGATGCTCGGGATGACGTTTCTTTTTGAAGGAGCGAATTTTTTTCAGAGAGTTTCTTGATCTCGCTCTCCATTGAAGCGAGCTGTTGAAGCTTTTTGTCGTGTTCTTTTTGTCTGGAATCCAAATCCTTTTGTCTTGCCTTTAATTCATTTTCCTGATTTTTAAGTTCCTTTAGCCGTTCTGATACTTTTTTTATTTTTCCGTTTAGTTCATCTTCCTTTTCAGATAGAGTTTTTTCTTTTTCATCCAAGGCAATCTTAGTCTTTTTTATGGTTTCTTCTTTTTCTGCCGCTAAATTCTCTTTTTCTTTCAATTGCCCTTCCTTTTTTTCAATTTTTTCGCTCAATTCGACACCTCTTATTAATTAAAAATTACCCAGCCAGCCCAAATCGTTCTTTTTATCGTCCAAGATGTTAATGGTGGCAGTTATTAACCTTTTTTCTCCGTCAATGACATCATAAATCTTGCGAACACGAAAATAAAATGTCTCACCACAGGAATCGCACGTGGCTTTATAATCAATTTCTTCAAGGATTGAATTGCCTTCTTGTTTTTCGGAGGATTCTTTCCCGACAATTTTTATGCAAGCACTGCGATTTTTACAAACGTGACAATATTTCAAGGGTATGGGATCAAATCCACGCCGACCTAAAGGTACAAAGACCTTATCAGGGAGTTCTTCCATTTGAACACTTTCTCACGTGATTAATGAACGAGTTTTTTCAAATCATGAATAATCTTTTTTACTTTTTGCTTGTAATTAAATATTTTTTCTCATATTATTAATTTAAGGACTTTTACAGTACAACGATTCATCCTTATACGAAAGACGAAAGAAAACGTTTTTTAATTCAGTTTAAATTTGATCCTTAAAATAGATATTATCTATATTCGATAAATGATGTATTTGTGATAATTTTAAAAAGGTGAAACGAAACATGCCTAAATTAGCTAGAGAAGTTTACATTGCTGCCGTAGGAATGTGCAAGTTTGGCAACTATTCCAAATACGGCCCACCCGAAAATATGAAGACATCTCGTGACCTTTGGTTGGAAGCATACATCGACCTAATGGACCACATGACCAATAAAGTCAAGATCCAAGAAGAGGTTGAGTGTCTCTTTTTAGGGAATTTTTCTTCAGATCTATTTGAGCAGCAAGGACATCTGGCACCATTAATGGCAGAGCTTATCGGTTTGACACCAAAGCCAGCCATGCGACTTGAGGATGCTTGTGTATCAGGAGGAATTGCTCTTCGCCAAGCGGTCATTGCCGTTGCCTCGGGATTTTATGACACGGTTATAGCAGGTGGCGTTGAAAAAATGTGCGACTTGACTACAGCAGGAGTCACCGATACGTTAGCCGCCGCAGCGGATGCTATTTATGAGTATCCTTATGGGGCAACCTTTCCGGGGCTTTATGCAAACATTGGTACCGCTCACATGGCAAAATATGGAACTACAGAACGCCAATTACATTGTGTTGGAATCAAAAACCATGAAAATGGAAGTTTAAATCCCAGAGCTCAAATGCCAATGACAATCAAGGACATGATGATCAAGGCACAGAAAAAAGCAGAAAAACGAGGTAAACCAATCCCTGAATGGGAAGACGAATATGCATTCTTAGACGATCTTAGCGTAAATCCCATGATTGCTTATCCTCTTCGTCTATATGATTGTTCTTTAGTTACTGATGGTGCAGCCATGCTGATCATAACTACAAAGGAAAATGCAAAGAAATATACGGACAATCCAGTTCAGATCATAGGATCGGGGCAGGGCAGTGATACATTATCACTACATAGCCGTCCGGATCGAACGGGATTGCTGGCAGCCAGAACTGCAGCTGCGGAAGCCTACAAGATGGCAGGAATTGGTCCTAAGGACATTCAAGTAGCAGAGGTTCATGATTGCTTTACAATTGCAGAAATAGTGGCAACAGAAGATCTCGGATTCTTTGAAAAAGGTCAAGGCGCAAAAGCAGTAGAAGAAGGCATTACAGCACGTGATGGTCAGTTACCCATCAATACGAGCGGCGGGTTGAAATCGAAAGGACATCCAATTGGTGCAAGTGGAATAGGGCAAATAGTTGAAGTCTTCAAGCAGCTTCGAGGAGAAGCAGAAGGAGAAAGACAACTGAAAGATAGACCATCAATAGGACTCTGTCATAACGTCGGAGGTAGCGGAGGATCTTGTACGGTCCACATCCTGAAAGTTGATTAGGAGGAATGCACATGAGTCAGAAACCATTTACAGTCCAAAGTTATGTTGATTTCATGAATGAAGGAAAATTAATGGGCAGCAAGTGTAAATCTTGCGGACACGTAATGCTTCCCCCAAAAAGCGTTTGTGAAAAATGTTTTGAACACGACTTGGAGTGGGTTGAAGTTGAAGGAAAGGGAAAGTTAGCTTCATTTTCCGCCATCCACGTCGGCTCGAGCTTCATGAATGCAAAGGGATACTCCATGAAAGAACCCTATTTGTTTGGCACAGTTGATTTGGATGCAGGACCTTCAATAAGTGGTCATATCAAGGGATTTGATGCCAAGGATCCATGGTCAATCAAAATCGGAACGCGGTTAAAGGTAGTATTCGAAGATGGAGTAGAAATTTTCACAGATCGTAAGGGAAATAAGGAAGAACGCCCTAAAAAGTTCTTGACCTTCGTTCCTGAATAAAATTCTTTCTTTTTTTCATTTTTATATTCTTCACAGTTTCATTTTTCCGTTCAAACGGCCATCACGAATCAATCGATTATTTGATCAATTCAGTTCTCATGAGAAAAATTTTATAAAATGGAATGGGAAAAAAGAACGGAATTTTATTTGTATTTAAAGGCTTATAAAACATTAAAAATGAAACATCTCTAATAATTTACCAAATATTTCATAAAAATTCCTTGATAACTTGAAAAAGGACCCGAAATACTTTGATGGAATCGATAAAGACCAAGAAACTCTTGGAAAAAGGACGATTTGAAGAAGTTATCGAAGGTTTCTTAAAAGAATATTTGACATTGGACGAAGATAATGTCGAAGGGAAACAAAATAGAAAAGAAACAATCATAACGGAATTAAAGATACTTGGAGAGGGATTTCCGGGTGATTTTGGTCCAATTTTAATTCAAATTGCAGACAAGTATAAACCCTCTTTCAAAATAGAAGTGGCAGACGAAGAAAAAATTGATGAAGAACACATTGAAAAGCAGGCAGAGATATATCGATCACTAGTCAAGATCATTTGCACCATTGCAGAAAAAAATCCGAAAAAATTTGTGACGATCATTCCAATTCTAATAAAAAAACTTGCAGAACAGGACATCTATGATATTTGTAGCAAGACAATAGAAAACATTCAGCAGAAAGTCCCTGAAGAAATGCTAAACGTGCTAGCAAAATCCCTAAAAAAACAGAAAGATGAGGATTTCCGTTGGCGATTCACGCTTCAATTAGGAAAGTTAGGAACAAAATTTCCAGAATTGATCAAGGATATCATTCCATTATTGAAGGAACGACTGGAAGATTCTGATGAACGCGTCCGGGCGGCAGCAACTGAAGCCATTAGTTTGGTGGGGATTGAAAGCCCCGAAGACACGACGAATGTCATCCCGATTGAGGAGATCAAGGAAAAAGCCGAAGATGAAAGTGCAATCGTTCAGGACATCACTAAAGAAATGGTTCCAACTCTTGAAAAAGTCGTCGAAGCCGAAGAGTTGATACACGGACTTGGTGAGAGTCTTGCAGTAGAAGAAAAAACGGAAGAGCCTCGAAAATCAGTGATTAAACCAAAAGAAAAAGAATCCAAGCCAAAAAGGGTTGCCAAAAAGAAAAAGGGAAAGAAAACGAGAAAAATGAAAAAGAAGAAATGAACTTTTCGGAAAATATCCATTCGTTGAGGAGAAAGAACAAGATCCGAAGCTCGCGGCAGTTTTTTTAGCATCAAACACAGATTTTTAAATTTTTCTCGTTCGGTTTTAAGTTTATATAGATTAAGGAGATGAAGTGAGTAAATTTAAATTTCTCAGGAGACATAAGTTTTCTAAGATATGAGGTCTTTTTCCAGAATTTAACGAACCGGTCGAATAGTTGTGACAACTTCTAAGAAAACCCGTAATCAGGTCCAAAAACAAGTCCAAAGACAGCTCCAAGAATACATGGATCGCAAGGAAGATAAAAAGTTTAAGATAGGGGTAATGGGAACTCACGATACGGGCAAGACAACTTTCGTTTACGGGTTATTATCAGCTTTAAAATCCGCTCACAGTTTATTTGTCGGCGTGGTTACCGAAAAGATAAGGGAATGCCCCTTTGAAAGTAATGAAATGACGAGTTTCCGTGCCCAATATTGGACTTTGAATCAACAAATCAATGCTGAAATCGTGGAACACACCAGATATAATGTATTGGTGTGTGATCGCACGGTGATTGACAATTTTGCTTATTGCGTGAGAGCCTCTCGTCATAAGGATGAAAAAGGACGTCCCAGAATCAATAAAGAAGAATTGACCATGCTTAAACAAAAATGTCAGCACTGGGCTAAAACTTATGATTATCTTTTTTTAACAACCATACCAATACGCAAGAAAATGGAAAACGACGGGTTCCGCTCAACAAGCAAGCGATTTCAGATGGAAATTGATGAGATTTTGAAGGAAATCATCGAAGAGTGGAAATTGGATGAAAAAGTAACGGTTGTTTATGGAAATAATGAAAAAAGAATCGACATCGCATTAAATAAGTTAGCAGAAATCCTGTTATGAACCGATGCTATTCTTAGATTCCTTTCATGGTATTCATCTAAGCAAGTTCCAAGTAATTTTTAAATACCATGAATTTTATAATCATCATCAATGCATCTTTAATTTTAACATGATTGATGCAAATCTGATCTTTAAAATCAGTGAACACGATCTTTCGGTGAAAAAAATGTCCGATAATGATTTAGTAGTGAAAATTCGTTCGTATCCCAAGGTGATCTTTTTCTGGCCATCAGCATTATTAGCACTGATTTGGGGAATCGTTTCTTTTTTTCCGGATCATTTTCCAATGGTGCTTTACCTCTCGACACTTCCCAATTATTCAGAGATCATCTTAAATTTTAACAACTTACTCGCATGGATCTTCGTGATTACTCTTGCCTTCAATCTCTTCGTTGTTGCCTTTGATTTCCCATCTTACAAGATACTCTTGATTTTCGTTGCCATAATTGCATTAGTCTTCATCTTGATGTTCGTTCAGGTGATATTGATCGTTAACGGTATTAGTTTCTCAGTATTGACTTTGGTATTCTTCTTTCTTAATATCTATCTACCACTGCCGACAGCATTCTACTTCGTATATGCTGCCATTTTCGGTGCCATTTTTGGCATTATTTGGTTGGGAAGACGCTGGGAATACATTGAAATCACGAGAAATTATTACATTAAACGGATGGGACTCTTTCAAGGTGGCGAAGAATCAAGCAGAATGACAAGCGTCAACCTACAATTCAAGAAAGACATTCAAGACGTTTTTGAATATCTCCTACTTAGAAGTGGAGAACTCACCATCATTCCTGCACAAGGCAAGGACGTTATCTTTTTACCAAATGTCTTGAACATCAATAAGGTAGAACAGAAATTAAATAGAATACTGGGCAAGATGGCTGTCGATACGGAACTGGCAGACACCTCAGACGTTCCATGATGGGTCGTTTTTCCAAAATCTTTTTTTTTAATTTATTTGTTTTTAATTACTGAAGCTAATTTGTATCTAGTTCATCATCTTGAAATTAAAATTCAATAAAAGGAGGTTTCAGGATGATCGCTTCATGATTCATTTATAACTGAAAAAGAGAAGAGATGAATGATAATTCAGAAAATAAACATCGTGAAGTTTCGGACATGAAAATCAAGGAGATCGGTGAAAAAGGAATCATTGAAATCTTTCAAACACGATTTCAGGGATTTTCATTTGACATGTCCAACGTGTTGCTGGGAATCCAAACGGCGACCGGTATCCACGAAGATTGTGCCGTGATAGACCTGAGAAATGACTTGTTTTTGGTAATTACAACCGATCTCATTGGAGCAAGAACACACAAACCACCCGGCATGAATGATTATCAGTTTGGAAAGAAGGCAATTACGGTAAACGTGAGTGATTTAGCTGCCATGGGAGCTCGTCCAACTTGCTTGGTAATGAGCGTGGGGTTCCCCGAGGAGTTTGACTCAAGAATCGTGGAAGAAATTGCAGAAGGGATGGCAGATGCGTGTCGATCATATCAGGTTCCCGTTGTTGGTGGCGATGTAAATTCGACAGATGACATCATACTAGCTGGTACGGCGATCGGTCTGGTACCGGCCGACCAGCTCCTAACGCGTCATTCAGCACGGACAGGGGATCTGGTTGCAGTAACGGGAACGCTAGGAGATCCCGCACTGTACTTGAAGATTCTTCTGGAAAAGCACTCCATTTCGAATGAAAATCGGCAAGCACTTGCTAAAAGGCTTTTCGAACCCGAGGCTCGCATTAAAGTGGGCAAAGACCTTGCAGAAGCCAAGATTTTAACATCTTGTGCCGATATCACGGACGGTCTTGGATGGGAACTCCATAAAATTGCAGTTGCAAGCAAGATTGGCATTCTGGTCGAAGAAGAAAAGATTCCGACTTCGGATGCATTCAAGCAAATCTGCAAGCTCCAAAGAATCCAACAACTCCCATTAATATTATACGTTGGAGAAGACTTCGAGTTATTGATGACAATTCCTCCAGAGCATCTTGAAGACGCAAAAAAGATTTGCTCGACACGCGGCATCCCATTAACCGTGATCGGTAGCGTTAAAGGTGAACCCGGGGAGGTTTTAATCAAAAAAATAGACGGGAATATCGAACCGGTCAAGAAAAAAGGATACGATCAATTCGTTGAATCAAAAGAAAATAAAAAACAAGGATGAAATATACGTGAGTTCTAGTAGTCTCCCAAAGAAGGTCGCTCGGATTCAACAATTGCACTCCGAAGCACTCTTATATCTCGAGAATGGTAGGGTTGAAAAAGCCATTTCCAGTTGGAATTCGGCTCTGAAGATCGCTAAAAAAATAGAAGATTGGAGCATGGTTACAACTTTTTTACTATTAATTGGACAAACTAATTATGCCATCGAAAAATATAAAGATTCACTTGAAATCCTCCAAGAGGCTCTCAGGATCTCCCGGTACTGGAACAAGAGGAATTCTGAATGTCGAATTTTAATCTTCCTGGGCAAGGTCTTCGATAAGCTTGATCAAACAAAGAAAGCCATAGCATTTTTTAATGATGCAAAAGAAATTGCAAAAAGCCTGAACGATAGGGAAATGGAAGCCGATATTTTTTATGGAATGGGATTGGTTTACCGAAATCAAAAACACTTCCAGCAATCAATCGATACATTACGCCGCGCGCTAAAACTCTACCGTCGCGTGAAAAAACAACGTGATGAAGCAATGGTTTTATTCGAACTTGCAAAATCTCAACGCATGATGGGAGATGCTCATTTATCAGAAGCCCTTCAATCATTTGAACAATCTCATAGAATTGCCAGGAAAATCAAGGATTCTCGATTAACTCTTGAAGCCGCCTTTCAAAAAGCAGACATTCTATTCCTTCTAAAACGGCACGACGCCGCATTGGAGAATTTCGACCGTTTACTAAAACAAGCACGTAAATTGGAGAGTACAAAGCATCTTGCACATGCCAACTACGGCAAGGGAAAGGTCCTCTATGAAAAGGGATTCTACAAGGAAGCTCGACCTCTCTTCGAAATGGCGTTGAAAATATTTGAAGTCATGCAAGACCAAAAAAACGAAGCATTTTGTCTAACATACCTGAGCAACGTGTTTGAAAAGTTAGATGATCAAACAATGGCACGAAGGCTAAAAAATCAGGCTAAAAAGAAATTTAAAAATCTCGGAATTGAAATTACCGATTAAGTTCCGGAATTCTCCAAAATATACAGGGCAAAATCAGGACAAATGAGTTCGCATTCACGACAGAACGTGCAGACACCACCTTCAACTAATACGGGTGGATACTGAACTTTCGTATTCAATTCCTTTCCTTCAGTCAAGATCTTGCGAGGGCAAATCTCAATGCAAATTCCACAACCCTTGCACCGATCAAATTGAAGTGCCAGGGCTTTTTTCTTTTCCTTGTCCTCATAAAGAATTGGACACACGATACATCACCACGAAATTCATCAAGTAAATTGATTCCAACTTCCCATGACCTTAAAAAATATATAAATCTAACTTTGTTTTCTGAAAATCATGGGTATGCTCGACAAGTGAAACGAACTCAAAAACAACAAATATAATAGGTTCATGTTGAAGGTTTTATAATAGGCGATCCAACCATGACAAGTGAATTGTTCAAGCAACGAAAAAATAAGTTTCTACGCGAGATGCATCATCTTCAACGTTTGGAAGAGAAGGGGTTTCATAACTTGGAAATTGCAGATCGCCTCATTCACGGTTTGATCGATCTCATGCAACAGGGGGTCCGAAATCAACACCCTGGAGCCTCAGAAAAGCAGATAAACCAGATTCTAAAGGAAGAAATAAAAGCCACTCTCGAATTAAAAAAAAAGTGGAGAAAAAAGAAAGGTGTCCGAATTTGAATCAATAATCTCACGGATGGTTGAAGTCTTTAGGTCCTGTAACTTGGAGCACGTAATAGTTGGTGGTGTTGCCGCAATTATCAGAGGAAAAACACGTACGACATTAGATATAGATGTAATAATTGAAGACGATTCTTCTAAAATTGAACAGATGTTAC
>JALGVI010000163.1 GCA_029838215.1 Candidatus Helarchaeota archaeon
AATATATAATTCTTTCCATTACATAACATTAGTTGGAATATATTAAAAGATTTTACCGCGATTAAATATGTATATATATGATAAATCATAAAAGATAACATGATATTATGACCACGAAGACGAATAAGTTTCAAAAAAAGGCTCGCGAGGCTTGGCGTGAGATCGGCAAGAAGACTCGAGTGAAACTTCTAGACTTTTTAATGGAAAAACCGGGTTCGTCAAGCTATGAAATGGCGAAGCAATTGGGGTTCACGCCTGCAGGAATCAAACATCATCTCGACATACTTGTAGAACACGGCAAGGTCAGGAAAACTGTCCATCTATTGGGAAATAAGGGCATTGTCAATTATTTCATCGGGAAGGGTGACTTTCAGGACTTTTATTTAAGCGACATTGAGCAAATTGGCTGGAGGAATCGGCAACGGTTGCAGTTATATTTGAAAAAATACGATAATTTTCTGATCACTTCAAAAAAAAGCAGAGCTAATGATAGAAACTGTGTTATTCGGACATCCATTACTCTATTAAAGGATGAAAATGGTTTTTTCGTAAGATTACCCGAAAACATCGTGAATTTTTACGGCCTAAACGATTCGGACGCGGTAATTGAACAGGTCATTGATTTATTACCATATCCCGAAATCATCATTTCGATCACGCATCCCAAGCAAGCCGAAATGATTAATTTGGAGTGATGATTCCTTTTGATCGGAAACCTCATGAAATAACTTCGACAAAAGGTATTTTTCCTCATTTTAAAACGAAGCCTATTCCTGATGGACGAGTATTTTGCGCATTTGTCCGATATAGCATTTAAATGAATGAGCATTTGCGCAAATATCGACCGATGTGTTTATATCTCTTGGATCACGATATATATTCATGTATCTGATTAACGACGTCCGAACCTTCACCTACAAGTTAACGCCTGTAATTCATGATGATGAACTGGCGGCGATGCTTCGCTTGCACAAGGAATCTAAAGGGGACGAAATCTGCAAGTATCGGGAGTTTGAGGAAAAACACGCTCGTAAATTTCAAGGGCTTGAATTCGGGCTGTTGCGGGATCCACGGTTGCTCTCCCCCCTACCTGATGACCAAAATCTGCTGCGCCTTTACGCCAAGAAGGTCAAGAAGGCAATTGACATTCTGTATGTCCAAAAAGATAGGATAACTGATGCCCGTCATTCATTGCGAAGGCGAAATGGATACATTTTAAATTCAAGGACAACGCCGACTGATACCAAAGTGCAAGCATTGATCAAGTATTACGAACAAGACATTGAGACACTCCGAGAGGTCAACGCATTCATTCTCTCGCATGAATTAAACGGGAAGGAACTCGCGAACTTGACGTGGTTGGGAGACGCGCTCGGGTCGGGAGACCTCGGGATGATTGCCACGCGATGTAACGACTTCCTTCCGGAATGTGATGACCTGATAAACATCCTAAAGAAAACAATTCGCAAATTAAAAAAATTACATTCCCGAGTGAAAAAGAAAATCACATTCAGGCGGTTCCCCGCAGGGGCGCGCCGGGTCCATAATAACATCAGGCGAAAGGCGGATTACAACTTCTTCTTAAACCGTTGGATGGTCAATCACTTCATCCTTGAGAATCATGATTTATCGTCCATCCACGATATCCGAAACGGGAAGAGCTTGAACGGTGGCACCATCCCGCGGGGCGGCGAGTACCGCTTTTTATATAACAAGTTACGGCGGGGCTTTTCATCAACGACCAAGACCGTGAGGATTTTACACGACACGCTCGGTACGCCATTACATCTGGAGGATCGGAGCATTAGAAATGCGATGGTGCTGGCATCAAACATTTTAAAATCCCAAGAAAAGCGCATGATCTTGATGAATTGCATTCACCAATATTTTAAAAATCGCCCTGACGAAGTGAACGAATTCTTGAAAGATAAACGATTGCCTGAAAAACTTCGAGATGACTTGAGTGGTGAAAAATATTTTTTCATTGACAACATTCTGCGAGAATATGCCAATAACTTGAGTTCCTTCCTGAAAATATTGCAGGCAGGAACGATCTCCAGCTGCACGCGGGAAGAGATGCGGTCCCACTTCGAGCGAGTGTTCGAACGTCTATGGCACCACGCGTTGAACGTGATTCTGGCACTTCCCATCTCCTGCAGAACGGCAAGCACGGCACAGGACTGCAAGAGACTTTTCACGTTCACCATGGAGCACGTCGGGATATCTCACGACACGGTTCAGCTGTTAAGCGATGAACTTGATGCGATCAATTTCGAGCGGTTCATCACATCGGTGAGGTTCCATTCGTTTAACTCCACAGAGAAGAATGAATTCATCAAGTTCCTGCGATGGTGCCTGACCGCCTCGTTCGTACAGTACAAGGCTCTTGGTCAGGTAAACGATGAAGAAGATGCTGTTGAGATCTCACGAGAAACTCTTGAGACATTTGAAAGGCACTCCTTTCTGTCCGATGCTCCATTAATGTCAAAAGACGTGGTGCTAATGCACGGCGACGATTCGAGGCGGGTGATTGATATGGAATGGGGCGTTCCAAAGATCAGCGGCAACATCTCGGAAATCACGAATTTCAACGCGTGCACGTCCGACACGTTGCGATGTCGCTGGAAAATGATTCAGCAGGATGGAACGTGGAAATTCGAAGAATTT
>JALGVI010000092.1 GCA_029838215.1 Candidatus Helarchaeota archaeon
CAAATATAAATGATTTGTTTTAAAAATGCTTTAATCTCTTTTGAATCGTAAAATCTTAAATCAAAATCGATTAAGATGAGAATTAATCCAATATTTTTCAAATATGAATATGATTTAACGAAATTTACGTGCTGTAAGAAAATGTAAAAAAAATAGCATTTGGGTGACTATTAAAAGTAATTTACTACTAAAAAATTGACGTATTCTCCTTTGACTAATCCATGTCTGAGTGATAATAAAAAATGTTTAGAAAGATCGTCTCTAAGACCAAGACAAGTGAATCCGTCAACATGATTAGTTGAAATTTGCCGCCAAATGATTTTTAACTTACAAGTTTTATTTATGTGATGATAAAACCGATTAGCCACAAGGATAAAATGAGAAGTATATAATTTTTTGGTGTTTTTAATGGTTAATTTAAAGTTTAAATACGGAAGTGAAGTTCTCACCGTAAATGTGCCTGATGAACATTTCATGGGTGAACTCCTACCTTATGAAAAAGAAGGTGTCCCTGATGTCGCACGGGAAGTCGAACGTGCACTTGACGACCCAATAAAAAGCAAGAAAGTTGAGGAAATAGCACGCGATAAAGTTCGTCCTGGCGGAAAAATAGTAGTTCTCGCAGACGACTATACTAGAGGCACTCCTGCATACCTGATGATTCCTCCCATTCTCAACCGCTTGAATTCTGTTGGCATTAAAGATGATCAAGTCAAAGTAATATTTGCTACGGGAACGCATCGACCAACGAAACCAGAAGAAGCAAAACAACTCTTGGGAGAAGAAGTTTTGAAACGGGTAAAATGGCAGGATCATGATTGTCAGGCTTCTGATTTGGTGAGTGTGGGAAAAACTAGTTATGGAAATGAAGTGAAGATTAACAAGGAAGTCGCTGATGCTGATTTAATAATCGGAACGGGAAATATTGGCTTTCACTATTATGCAGGATTCGGTGGTGGAAGAAAAATCATCTTACCGGGTGTTTCCTCGAAAGAAACAATCAATCGTAATCACGGAATGCTGATAGATCCAAAAGCGGTAACAGGGAATCTAGATGGAAATCCCGTTCATGAGGACATGATGGAAGCAGCGCGATTAGCGGGTTTGGATTCCATCATCAATCTCGTTAAAAATGGAAAAGGAGAAGTCGTTCGCGTTGTGGCTGGAGAATTTGAAGCCGCTCATGCTGAAGGTGTTAAGATTTATGACGAAATGTTCCGGGTAAAAGTCAAGGAAAAAGCAGATATTGTTATTTGTTGTGCAGGCGGTTATCCAAAAGATATTAATCTATACCAAGCCTTAAAAGCCATCGACAATGCCAAATTTCTCGTGAAAGATGGGGGTGTCATCATAGCAGCTCTGGAATGCCGTGAAGGAATAGGACACGCCGTCTATACTCAGTGGGCGGTTGAATGCAAGCGTGACAGCATTCAAGAAACTTGTAAAGCTCTTACCGAACGTATTCGAACTGATTTTGTAATGGGTGGTCATAAAGCCTATTACGTGGCATCTGTTCTTCAATACAGCAACATCATTCTCGTTTCATCACTTGACCCGAAAGAGGTCGAAGAAATTTATTGGATGAAACCGGCAAAAGACCTAGATGAAGCTCTGAAAAAAGCCATTGAGATAACTGGAAATGATGCAAAAATCATTGCAATGCCATTAGGTGGGCATACGCTTCCAAAAGTCGAATGAAATCATTCAAAATTTCTTTTTTTCTTTTAGAAATGGCAAGATTTCTCTTACGAAAAGCGCAAAAATTTTTTTTCCAATTATGCCATCTCCTTTAGATGAGAGACGGTTTAACTTCACTTGCCTCAGAAGTTTTTGAATGCCTTGCGAGTTCAGGTAAAAGCATGTGTGGTCTTTTAAAGAAATCATTTCTCTCTTTGTTTCTATCCAATAGAAATTGCCTTCTCTAAATGCATTTGGATGTTTATCTTTGAATCTCCTGACATTCTGTTCTTCGTTCACGTGGGGTCCTTTGTGACGATATGTTTCAGCGAGACGTGAAGATTCGCATGCAAGAATTAAAGCAAACTCTGGCGGTTCGAAATAAACTTCAAAAAAAACAGGGCCAAACCTTCGCTCACCCGTCTGTTCAAGCTCCAAGAACTTAGATAGACGTCGACCAAATGAATATAACTTGTCCCTGATCTCCGTATAATGCACGTCCTCGATAATCTGCTGGAACTCAAGCACGATTGTCGCCGGAATGCCCTGAACATCCGCTACAGAAAGAGGTTCAATTTTTTTCGGTAAAAAGAACTCTTCTGAAGGATTTTCACGAAATTTATCAATTTTGTAACTCACGAACTCATAACTTCTTTCAGAAATGCTTGCCGCAAGATTTCTTCTTGGATCCGTGGGGTCAATAATGACCAGAGCACTTTTAACAAAGTTCGTATCCTCTAAAAGTTCCTCTCTTGTCCTTGAAAAGAAGTCTATGGGCGTGTTCTTCAAAGATTCGAAATTCTTAAAAACGCACTCGATTGAATTAAAATGATATATTAAAATTTCAGCAGAGAAACCCGTAAATCCCATCTGTCCAATAGCCGACTTGTCCCCATATGCACGACAAGTGATGAAAAATGATTTTAATAATCTGACATCTTCAATTTGCTGAGATGTTAATGAATTTTTTATCAATCTGGTATGGTGCGGCGTGCGGTCTACAGCCGTGATGGTGCCGTGTTGTCTTATTTCTTCCAGCTTTAAATCAAAGCATCCTACAATATCAATTTCGAAATGATCTTTATGAGCTGAAGCATAAGGATGTTCAGCATAAGAAATATGGACATCTTCGCACTGGCAGTCCTGAAGGGCTGGAACAAACCATGAATCGACAAGACCTGCTAAATAATTCCTGATGGACTCTCTACTCTTTTTCTTAGTATCTAATAGGTAACTGGAAATATGGCTTTTCTTTAATATGACAAACAAGTCAATATCACTTGCCCCTTTCAACATCGTCTGTTTTTGTCCCGTAGATCCTTGAGTTTCTAACCGGTAATCTGTAATCCTGAGTTCCGAGGCCCTACGAGTTAACGATGTTTTTATACTTTTTATTATCCCCTGTAATTGCTCCAATTCCTTTTCATCAGGAGATATGAGCGGTAATACCCTTTCTCTAATCTGATTCCAATCCATCTCGATTTTTTTTCCTTAATTTTTATTTAATACTCATATTGAAATTGATTCATTTAAGATACTTCAAATTTCTTTTTTAATTTTTCAAATATAATGATTCGTTGATACATGTTAGAAATACCTACTCAAATTTATCGGAGAAAAAAATAAATAGAACGAAACTTTTTAAAACTCAATGAATCGCCAAGAATCAATAAATAAATTCATGACCTTTTTAAACGAAAAATCCCTTCTTCATTTGGGTATGAATACTGGTTTTATGTGGCAATTATTTAGCGTTGACGATGCATTGGCACTTAGTGAACCACTGGGGCACCTCAAGCACAATGAAAATCTTGATTACTTAATCCAAAGAGCGGCAAAATTTCGTTCAAAAATTCCAAATTGTAACGTCGTCATTCGTTATTTCTTGGATCAATTCATCATTTCATGCGATACTTCGACAAGTATTTTAAACCTCCTTCGTGAAATGGATAAACTCGTGAATGATAAGATACCGAACGAACAGCTTACCATTCCATATAAGATAATTTCATATAAACTCCAGATATTAGAATCACGGGGCGAATTTCCCTCTGAAATAGAAGTTGATGAAGTCATTGAAGAGTCCCAACAGATCGACATGGCTTGCAAGAACGTCTATGAAATTTTCATGGGAAAAGAAAAGTGTCATTATCTCGGAATGACTTATAAAATCGAAAATAATAGCCCAATGGCAACAATGCTGAGCGTGGGGGAACACACGATCCTTTGCGGTTCCATACAAGGAATTAAAATTGCCGGTCTTCTCTATCTCATTAATGAATATCATGATATAATCGAGAAATATTACGAATCCATTTAATCTACTCGAATTTCACGTCAAATAAGACGAAAAAAAAGCATTTTATTTTATATTTAAAGCAAAAATTTCAACACAAACTGGTGGGTTTTAGTGCGATTCTCACCAATCTTCATGAGTTTTCTTCCTTCTAAGCAAGGAAAGAAAAGACTTATATCAAAAATTCACATTCATTCTTTGTCTCTTGTTTATCAATGATTATATCATTTCAATTCTGGTTGGTTTGAAACGTTGAATGATAACATCAATAAATATGAAGGTTCTGACGATTATATCGCATCGGAAGAATTATCAAGCATAGTTAATGCCTCCATTGTGTTAGGACGTCCGCTATTAGTTCGAGGTGAACCCGGAACTGGTAAAACCTTGCTAGCAATGAGTATTGCAAAAAGCCTAAACAAAAAACTCATAATTTGGAATATTAAATCAACTACCAAAGCCAAAGATGGTTTATATGTTTATGATACCGTCCAACGCCTCAATGATAGTCGGTTTGGTGATAAGGATGTTTCGGATATCGAGCAGTATATCCGATTGGGTGAACTTGGGCAAGCCTTTGATGCAGATGAGCAAGTTGTCCTCCTCATTGATGAAATTGATAAAGCGGATATCGAATTCCCAAACGACCTACTTAATGAATTGGATGAAATGGCATTTAGAGTCATCGAAACTGGGCGTCTAGTTAAAGCAAAATATAGACCCATTGTGATAATAACTTCGAATAATGAAAAGGAACTTCCTGATGCGTTTTTAAGGCGTTGTGTTTTCCACTATATTGAATTCCCGGATAAAAAACTCATGCGCAAGATCGTGAATGTTCATCATCCAAATCTGGAGAAGAATTTATTGGATCAAATCTTGACAAAGTTTTATGAGTTGCGTTCCATCAATACCCTGAAGAAAAAACCATCTACCAGCGAATTAATTGATTGGATTGCTGTTCTTCTACGCTTTGGGATAACTGAAGAAAAACTTGCTGAGGAAATTCCATTCTTGGGATCTTTGATAAAAAAAGAACAAGATTTAATGGAGATTTCTCGAGTTTCGCGCCAAAAGTCATATAAATCCTATGAATCACCCTCTAGGAGTTATTACTAAGTGCTTATTGACTTTTTCTACTTATTGAAAGAGAAAAAGGTCCCCGTGACAATTACTGAGTGGCTTACTTATATGGAAGCCCTTTCAAAAGGTCTTCACAATTGTAATTTTGATGATTTCTATTTTCTAACTCGATCCCTGCTCGTGAAAAATGAATGTTATTTCGATGCATTTGACCAATGTTTTGCGCACTATTTCAAGGATGTCGAAATGACTCTGACAATTGATGAAGAAGTCTTAAAATGGCTCATGGATCCAAAGAATCAAAAATATCTCACGCCTGAAGAATTACGACTCCTCCAACATTTGAATGTTGAAGAACTCCGCAGGCTTCTCGAAGAACGCCTTAAAGAACAAAAAGAACGACATGATGGTGGCTCTCGGTGGATTGGAACCGGTGGCACATCTCCGTTCGGGATCATGGGTGAACATCCTACTGGAATAAGCTTTGGAGGTTCTCGTAATCGTTCGATGGCAATGAAATATGCTTTTGAACGACGTTATCGGAATTACCGCCACGACCTTACTCTAGACATACGGCAAATTCAAATGGCATTAAAAAAATTACGCGTGCTGAGACGAATAGGCGTGCCCGATGAACTGGACCTCGAAGAAACAATCGATGAAACCTGTAAAAATGCTGGAGAACTCGAACTCATTTTTCGTCCCGAACGCAAGAATCGCGTTAAAATCATTCTAATGATGGACACCGGTGGATCAATGGACCCGTACGCCCATATTGTAAATCAACTCTTTTCCGCAGCATATTCGCTGAAATTCTTCAAGGATTTTCAATACTTCTTCTTCCATAATTGCGTGTATCAATATATTTACAAGGATATGATGAATACTCAGTCAAAAAAAATCGCCACGACTGATTTAATGCGAAAATACGATAAAAATTACAAACTGATAGTCGTTGGTGATGCATACATGCATCCTTCCGAACTCACGGAACCCGGCGGTGCAATCTATTACTCTGATGATCCTGATGGCACTCCCGGCTTGGTCTGGCTCAAACGCTTGAGAGATCATTTTAAAAAATCCGTGTGGCTAAATCCAACGAATCACTCGAGTTGGACCGTCTCAACAATTGGAAAAATCTTTCCCATGTACCGCCTGACAATAAATGGTTTAGAAGATGCTGTCAAGTGCTTGCTATAAAATAAAGCATCTAAAATCAAATTTTGAAAAATAAAGATAAGCATTGAACAATTTAACAAGAATTATGAATCAAAAATCTTAATTCTGTTCTAATACCAATTAAGATTTCAAACAAAATATCCACGTTCTCCAAAATCTTGAAAATCTAGCCTGCCTAAAAGTTTATTTAATTGAAAAACTATTCTAGACTAAAATAATTAATCGCGTGTTTAACATGGCACCTGAAGACGCCTCCTATGCTGAGTTGGAGATTAAGATACCCGAAAAAGTTTGGTTACACGCAATTAGTTTGCAATTTCCCAAAACACAATTTGAGATACAAACGATTCTACCAACAGAAACATTTATAGGGAATGCTTTAATTCGTATTTCAGGTCCAAAATTAGACGGTATTATCGAGGCAATTCAAAATCATCCTTCTTTGGTTCAACTGGACTTATTTTCAAAGAGCGAAGACTCCTATCTCATAAACGTGAAAACAAGAGACCCTTATCTTTTAGTTTCTTTGATAAAGAGCGAAGTTCTATTAGAATATCCAATTCGAGTTCAGAATGGATGGACGAGTTGGAAAGTCATTTCAAATCGAGAAAAAATTTCCACGCTAATTGATAAACTAAATGAAAGAAACGTGATTTTTAAGTTAAAACAAATTTCCCCATATAAAGATAAGGTTTCTCTCACGAAACGACAGATGGAGATTCTCGATTTAGCTTTAAAATATGGTTATTACGAAATTCCCCGTAAAATCACGCTCACGGAATTAGCAAAAAAAATAAACATGTCCAAATCTTCATTGTCCGAGATCCTAAGGCGAATAACGAAAAAAAGAATAACTGACTTGTGAAAACGGTTGAACGATTTCTCATATTTTTCAAATTGATGAAATAAATTTAATAGAAAAGAATTTTAAATATCTTATTAGTTGAAAATAAATAAACTTAGAAAAAAAAAGATTGGTTGTCAGGTCAAGATGAAAATAAACATTATTGGACGTATTAAGAAATTCTGGAGTGATTCCAAACGTGTCTTAAAATTAGCCCGAAAACCTACTTTAAAAGAAACTCGGCTCACTATTAGGATTTCTGCATTGGGTGTCGTGCTAATGGGATTTGTTGGTTTCGGTATTAAACTTTTATTTGACTTTATCATGTTTATTTTGACCAGTGGATTTATTCACAATCTCATTTTTCCTTAAAGCATTCAAAATGATCATTCAAGAAATGAAGTATTCAACGTAAAAAAAGAATTGTGATGATAATGTCTCCAAGCACTACTATCTTTACTGTTAAAACCGTTGTTGGACAAGAAAAAGCCTTAATAAATTTCGTAAAAAATCCTCAAATTAAGGCCATACTCGTTCCCGAGACCATTAAAGGATATGTTTTTGTTGAGGCAACAGGACCACAACCTGTTCAAGAATTGATTGCGCGAGTCCCTCAATTACACGGTAGATTGATTCAAGGAAAAGTTACATTGGATGAAATTGATGTATTTCTGAAGTCAAAAAAGGGCACGGAAGGTTTGGACACGGGCGATATTGTAGAAGTCATTAGCGGGCCGTTCAGAGGTGAAAAAGCTAAAGTTACTCGCGTTGATCCAAATAAGGATGAAGTAAAGCTTGAACTCTTTGAATCACAATCATTTCCAATTCCTATTAAAGTCCATGCCGATTACGTGAAACTTCTTGAAAAAGGAGAGCAGGAAGACCTCATTATCCAACCGATAGCCCAAAAGAAAGAGAAGGAAATTTTCAAAGGATTTGAAGAAGAGGATGAAGATACTGGAGAATGGGTTGGTACAACTCCTGCATCACGTGCGGAAACGGTACACGGTGATGATGAAGAAGACGAAGAAGATGAAGACGACATCTTTGGAATGAAATCCTAGTCTCATCATTTCTTTTCAAAAATCCTTCAGACCTAACTAAACGTCAATTAACATCGCGGAGATTGACCAAATTGAAAAAGTACATCGTATTTGAGGGGATTACTGGTTCTGGTAAATCTGAAATGCTTTCGCTTACCAGCAAGTGGCTAAAAGAAAAGAGGCATGATGTATTTACAATGGAAGAACCAAGTGAACGCATTCGCGAGATCTTGGGCACGTACGGAATCGATGATCGCATTGACACCTTGCTTTTTGTTGCCGATCGCTTGATACAACAGAAATCGCTAAAAAAGATTAGCGCAAATACGGTAGTGCTTGCAGAGCGATGTTTTCTATCGACAATTGCTTATCAACGTTCGATTCTTATGGGCAATCTATTCGACCTTCACGATTTTTACCTGCAAGTTCATGATCTGGACATGGTTTTGGCTTCAGATTCATTCATTTTTCCGGATATCGTGATCATACTTGACGTGCCCGTTGATGTTGGTTTGAATCGAAAGTCAGGAAATCACGAAAAATGGGAAAGCGTGGAACTCCTTGAAGAAGTCCGCATGAAATTCAAGCAAATGACTATTGATAAGAAATACCCGTTCAATATTTACTTTCTAGATGCTTCGAGTTCAGAAAAAGAAGTTTTCTCACAGGTACAAAAGATAATTGAAAAAGAATTATGATTTTATTTTGTCAACGTGTCGTTTTAACCGAGTCGTGGCAATCCTAAATCTGGGAGTCTTGATACTTTTTTGGGAAGATGAGTGTTTGATAAAGGATTCTCGGTCTGAACGCCGCTTATTAATGCAGTAACCCGGATTCTGTCGTTTAATTCTGGTACCATCTGCACGCCCCAGATGATTTCGACGTTTCCATTAAGTTCTTCTGTTATCATGCCTATTACGCTTTCAGTATCTTGGAGACTCATTTGATTTGAGCAACATATGTTAATGAGAGCAGCTCGAGCATTTTCAATATTAATATCTAAGAGCGGATTGAAAATGGCGTTCCGGGTGGCTTCTTCCACGGTGGCACCTTCTCCGATCCCTATTAGGGCTTCACCAGAATCTTTCAAGGTTGTTCGCACGTCTGCAAAGTCAACATTTATGATTCCCACATTTGTGATGAGTTCTGAAATTCCCTTAACACCTCGAACAAGGACTTCATCGGCAATCCTAAATGCGTCAATCAAAGAAAGATCAGGTGCAATCTCTAGCAATTTTTCGTTCGGAACCGTAATGAGGCAATCCGATACCTTCGCCAAGCGTTCAAGTCCCCATAATGCATTGCTCCGTTTTTTAGGACCCTCTACATTAAACGGTAAAGTGCAAATTGTAATTACCAATGCTCCATTTTCGCGTGCTTGACCCGCAACCACGTGAGACGCTCCGGTACCCGTGCCTCCTCCTAACCCACAAGTGACGAATACCATGTCTGCTTGTAATAACTCTTTCAGATCAGTGATGCTTTCGTGTGCTGCCGCCTCTCCAACTTCTGGTCTATTACCGGCACCAAGACCGCCCGTGAGTTTTTCACCAATTAAGAATTTATCATCAGCATTAGAGTAGAGTAAATCCTGTGCATCTGTATTAATTGCAATGGTTTTTGCACCTTCTATCCCCACGTCCGTCAATCGCGATACTGCATTATTTCCAGCCCCTCCAACTCCAGCAACAACGATTCTAGCGCGTCTGTTTTTATACATACTTTCTAGTTTATAATCAATGTCCAAGTCCTTGAATTTTCCAGAGAAGTGATCAGGAACATGTCGTTGATTTCGAGAGTTTTTCTCATTTAGGACAGAATTTATAATGGATTGCATGTAAAACACCCTGAGATTTTCACGTGACTTAAGCATATTATCAAGATGGATGAATTTAAGACCTGTTAATACCGGGGTAATATCTCGATCTTACAAAAAGAGAGATGACTTGAAAAAAGAAATTTCTTAAGTCTGATGCTGAGCTCAAAAAAAGGAGTTAAAAAAAAATAAAAGAATTCTGCACCTTATCCGCCTGATGCGGCAAGCTTTTCAGCCTTTGATTTGGCTTTTTCGATATTTTTTATTTCCTTGTCAAGTGCTTTTATTTGAGCATTAATCTCCTTTTCAATTAGCTTCTTTTTGTTTAGAAAGTCCTTTTCTGTCGTTGACTTCTCTTTCTCAATAGTGCTTTCTACGTTTTTCAGGTTTTTCTCAGATTCCGCTTTCATTTTTTTGACTTTGTTTAACTCTTCTTTGGCTTTGGCTTCTTCTGCTTTGGCGGTTGCAAGTTTGGCTGCTTTCTGCTCAAGGTTTGATTGCGCCAGCTCCAATTGATTTAACATTGCATCCAATTCATTCTGAGCGTTTGTTATTTGTTCTTTCCCTCTATTTTCGATCTCCATGATGGTGTCAGCACGTTCTTTTTCGATCTTATCAAGTTCATCTCTTAATTTTTGAGCCAACTGTTCTTTTTCGGCTTCTTTTTCTTTTATGTCTTCATCAAAACCCAAGTTTTTCGCCTCCTTCGGTAAAGATAATTTATTCTAAATTATTTAGGATAACAATTCTTAGTGATTATTTGATTAGCCCATGAAACTTTATAAATTTATTTTAAATTCTTGAGATCAAATTATCTCATAATACTTGTTTCTAAAGGAAATTATACAATGAAATTTAAATTAGTCATTTTTGACGTTGATGGGACATTAACGAAAGGGGATAATAGCTGGAAATTAATCCATTCTTCGCTAAATGTTTACGAACAGGCGAAAAAGCATAGAGAATTGTTTTTTAATCATGAAATTTCATATCAAGAGTGGGCAAACCGTGATGTTGGCTTGTGGAAAAACACGCCCGTTAAAAAAATTGCAGAAACAGTCGCATTTTTGAAACGGAAGAAATACAAGCTCGCCTTGCTAAGTTCAGGAATCACGCTCCTGACCGATAAATTAAAGGAAAAATTCGGATTTCATTACTCCATTGCAAATCATGTTTGTACGAATGATAGTGGACTTTTAACCGGAAGGATCGAATGCAAGGTCGGTTTTTATAATAAAGATGCTGCAATTCAAGGCATATTACGTGAAATGAACATGGATCATTCTGAATGCATAGCGATTGGCGACGATGAAAATGATATCAGCCTATTCCAAAAAGTTGGATTGAGCATTGCATTCAATCCGATCAACTCACGGGTAGCAAGTGTCGCTGACGTGACCATTCGCGGATCCGATTTACGAAAGATATTGAAATACATTCCATAAATAAAAAGAAGTGGGATTAGTAAAAATCATCATCTTCATCTTCTGCTCGAATGAAACTTATCAAGAAGATGATGAGAAATATGATCCCTGCTGAAATTATTAATCCGCCTTGAATAATGTCAACCGTGACACCAAAGAGAACGAAGAGAGAGGGAACATAATCAATACCCATTCGAACAACTTCCATTAAAACGAAAAAAACGCCAAAGAAATATCCAAGAATCGGTGCACGGTTTTCGGATTTTTGGAGACCCTTGACAGAAGCAATAACCGTGACGAGAAGACCTGCAATTAGCGCGATTGTAGTATAGATTGAAAGTATGAGATCCAATGATTGGCTAATCAGGAGCAATTCGGGTGATGCTAAAGCCGTACCGTAAAAATCCGTTGCCAATATAACGATCCAGAACACTAAGAACCCGAAAAATAGGATGTATTCAAGAGCCCTTATCTTTCTATATGGAATCTCCGTGAAACCAACTCCTCTCAATTCTTGTCGCTCATATTCTACAGCTCCGGCGTAAATCAACCAAAAAACCGAACCGATAGATAACGCGTTTGCAATTATTATCGTCAACGTGTAAAAATAAGGCATGTATCTAAGCCAAATATCCAGGACGATCACGAAGAAAAAGTTCGGCATGTTCTTGATGAATTCAAGCAAAAATAGAATGGGTAAAGAACAAAAAATAGCAAAAATGATGAGAGAATAAAGAACGAGGAAAGCTTTAGAGCGTTCCCACGCAAATTCTGATGCGCGTATGACTGCCCAAGCTAAAACTGCTGCTATTAAGATGACAAAAATGGGTGAAATCACGGGGATAAGAAATGTGAAGATCACGAGCATTCCGTTAACGGCATAAAAAATTCGCCATCTCGTAGGGATGACCGAAATGCTTTCTGTCATTACCTCAAATGAATTTGCCACTTTATTCTTGTAAAACACGAAAAAAATGATCCAAGGAGAACATAACAAAATCGGTGCAACAAAAAGCGTGAAAAACGTCGAAAATGAAAAGCCAAATGGTAATGAATAAAAATCAAGATTAATTATGCTATTCAAATTTAAGGTCGTCAAAGGGTTTAACCAAACCGCCCATACCAACGCATAAAAATAAACTGGTGTTAAAATCACGAGAATTGTTACCAATAAACGATCAACGCGGATTCCCTTCACGTAACTCATGGAATGCACCTACAAGATTCGTTGAATACAAATTATTTATTAATACCATTATATTAGATTTTTCTCTCAAAGACAGGAAAAAATGATTGCAGGGAACGACTATAAATGCAATCAAACAAAGATGGTGTTGTTCCCATTTTTTAAATCATTTTAATTTATAATATTGCTCAACTGCTTGCTTGAACTCTTTGACTTTTTTGATGCAATTTTTGGAAAAATCATCTTGTTCCTTGACCCAAGAATAAATGATCTCTCTTCCACTGGACGGTAATGGAATGATGTTAGGGTGAGCATTAAACTCATCCAGTATCTCATATCTTCCCTTTTGAGCTCCGAAACCGGGCATGAGAAGAAGGTACTTCTCATTTGTTTTGGATAAGTCTGTCAAGATTCCTCTGAGAATCTCTCGTGGAATCGTTGCGCCTACCACAAAACCCTTGAGTCCCCATTCTATTGCATCTTCCAAGAATTTCTGGTAGAGTTTTTTCCCGTCCGATAATTCAATTTGAAAGTAGTTTTTAGCACCGGGATGAGACATGTAGAGTAGTGAAATTACATCGAATTTATACGTTTCCGCTAATTTTAGGATGTTTTCAAGACCTTGTTTGTATCCAATCACTTGATGAACCGTGATTCCTTCGAATTTCATAGATGCCAAGGCATGCATTGCTTGTTCGTTCGTGCTTCCGATATCACCGAGTTTATAATCGACCCAGGGAATGCAATCCTGTTTTTTCACGTGGTTCACGATATTAATTATAGTAGAGCGGGAAAAACCGAGCAGGAATTGATAATTCAATTTTATCATGGCAAAATTCGATGATGTCAATTCTATAATTCTCTTAATGAATTCTATTTTTTCCATGTTTGGAGGTAACGGAAATCTCTCCTCTGTATTAGGATCACGCACGTCAAGGTTTAGAACGAGATTCGTCTGCTTGCGTCTAATAAGATCGAACGTGCGTTGTTGGATCACTTTCAAGTCACCACGATTTGAGTCTCATTCCTTTTATTAATTCAATTAAATTTAAAGGTTCCTAAAAAAATTGGGATGATCTCTTTAGTCAACAAATGAGCCTGTTTTAAATGAATCGGTTTTTTCCAGCTTATGGGTCTCAATTTAATCTCAAAACCTACTTGCTTGTTATTAATAATCCCTATGACGTCAACTTCTGTCCTATTTTTCCAATAATATGTTGGAATCTTGCGTGAAAGATGCGTAGCGGTTATGCTTTCAATAAGGTTGTCCGTATGGACTTCCGATCTGGTGTATTCTGCCATAAGCTTGTAAATAAAAGGATCTATAAAGTGTATCTTCTTATTTTTTCGATACTTGATCTTAAAATCAGGATCGATTTGATAAAGAATTTTAACGACATGCATGTTTTCCAACGTTGAAATATATGTTTCAGTTGTATTCGGAGAGTTGATTGAAGTATTCTTTGTAATGGATAACCAACTAATGGGCGATAATCTAGAATTAATCAAAGAAAATATAATTTCTTTCATGAACTTCTCATTTTTATTGTCTTTTTGCCAATCTGATTTTATCCAGTCTAAATAGGTTCTTTTAGTACTCTCTCCAATTTTCCCCTTTTCCACGAAGTCGATGATTGGTAAGGGAAATCCTCCTGTTACAACATAATTACCAAATAGTTGATTTAACTCCTTGGAAAAGATTTTATTGGCTTTAATTGCCGTGTCAAATTCATCAATTCGATTTAATTCATATTTTTGTAGCCGCAATTTCGATAAAATCTCAACATACTTATCGAAACTGAGTGGCATCAAAATATGATCCTGTCCATTTCCTCTTCTTCCTGGAAATCTTTCTTTCTCTTTCAATAATTCGATGCTTGCAGATCCCGTGAGAATAATCACGTCATTTTTCATTTGTTTATTATCAATCCGTGCCTTTATTGCCCTCCACCAGTCATTTACAAACGTAATTTCGTCTAGAAAAATGAAAGATTGGGTTTCTTTCCAGTGTTTTCGGGCATTATAGTAATCATCCAAGACTTCTCCGAGTTCCTTAAAATCAATTAATTCATCACATTGATAATAAAAAAGCGATTTTGGCGAACGGCCTTTTTCTAATAGATCATTAATTAAGATTTTTAATGCCGTAGTCTTTCCAACTTGTCTGGGTCCCGATAAAAAATGCAATGAAAATGGTTGAAAATTAATTTTATCAATAATATCAGGTCGCCATTTTATCTTGCTGTTTTTCCATGCTGTAAAATCTTCATCTTCTTCGTTTTGCCACCATGGATTGAATCTTTCCATGTTTTTGTATTTTGCAATACTGCTTATAAATCAATTGCAATTGTTTTGCAAATCATTAAATGGATTTAGAAACATCATTTCATCAAAAACAATAATAAAACCGATTTCTACTTCAAGTTGAAGTGAATTTCCTGCTTTTTATTGGCATCAATAATGAGAAAAATTTGGAAATTTAGAAAAAGTCATTTCTTTTTCGTGAGGTTTTCAAATCCGATTACTGCAGCACCTATTGCACCAGAAATTTGAGGATCTTCAGGAGAGTATATGGGTCTTTTCAATTCTTCTTCAATGGCTTTTCTGACACCTTCATTTTTTGCGACACCGCCTTGAAAAACGACTTTATCATTAATTGGAAGCCGTTTTGCCATCCCGACTACTCTTTTTGCAATAGAACGATGAATGCCTGCGATGATGTCTTCTTTTTTCGTTCCTTTTGAGAATAGAGAAATGATTTCACTTTCTGCAAATACCGTGCACATTGAGCTAATTTGAGCAGGGTCTTTACTTTGAGAAGACAACTTACCCATGTCATTGATATTCACGGAAAGGGCATTTGCCATGACTTCAAGGAATCTTCCCGTTCCTGCTGCACATTTATCATTCATTGCAAAATCCAAGACTTTTCCATTTTTTCCAATCACGATCGCCTTTGAATCCTGTCCGCCTATGTCGATCACGAATCGAATATCATCACCAAAGAAAAAATTAGCACCTTTTGCGTGGGCGGATATTTCTGTTATGGTCTTATCGCCAAAATTGATGGAATATCTTCCATAACCCGTTCCTATTATGATATCTACATCGGATTTTTTCAAATCCGCTGCTTCTAACGCTTTTTGATACACTTCACTCCCGACACGTTCAAATTCATGACCGCTTCGAGAAATAAAATACCCAATCATTTTAGAGCCATCATAAAATGCGCATTTCGTGGATAACGAACCAATATCTATACCTGCACT
>JALGVI010000093.1 GCA_029838215.1 Candidatus Helarchaeota archaeon
CGGACTGATTTTTTAGGAATTGTCTTTTTCCTATTACCTATGAGTCCCTTGCTTTTAATGAACGTGTAAAAAAATTCCCCGGGTTCTCGTCCTTCTCGAATCACTTCATGCTTGTAATGGGGGAGATTTTTGAGAATTTTTAATTTTCCAGCCCAGTTCGCAGCGACATAACGATGGTAAAGGCGGGATTTTTTTCCCGCCCATATCCATATTTTCTTCACGCCCTTGTCGATTATTAAATAAACTTCCGTGGTTTCAAAGAGGTTTTCAGGTCGGGGCACTATTGATTCTCCGCTTATCCGATAGATGTATTCATCATCGCTGTCCACGCTCATGTGCACTCGACCACTCACGTATATTTTATTCTTCTTCGTAGAATCGTGCCAATTCTTCAAGTAATACTTCGAGCGTTTCCGTGTCCGGTATAAACAAGAAGAAACCTTCGATTTCTTTTTCTTTAATTATCACCTTGGTAGTAATGACCAGAGAGAGATCTTGGAGGAGTTTTATTTCATCTTTGAGAATGTGAAATAGCCTTTTTGGTGTTTCGATGTTAATATCAGGAGGTTCTGTCATTAACATGAATCCCAATAGATTTCCTATTGCACTGGTATAATGACTTCCCAAAATGTTTCCTACTTCACTCATTGCACTTAAATGCAGTTCTGGAATGTCGCCGGTGGACTTAATGCTTTTAGGAGCTATTTTTTCAGAGTCGCCAAGAAGAATTGTGACTAACGTGAGAAAATCTTGAATTCTGAAAAATACCAGAACCGTTGCTCGTGTCTTGCCCGTGACGTGACTCCACGAAATGAACATTTTTTCATTCTTTTTTGTAAGACGCTTGCTGAATTCATTTATTTCAAGCATCTCTACTGAGGGTATGTTAATATCAACCCTTTGATTTATCATTTTGGCAAGGGCATTTGCTGCATTTCCAGCACCGATGTTTCCGATTTCCCTCAAGGCATCCTTTTGAATCTCTGATAATTTGATTTGTTGCAATTCTCTTGCATCTTGTTCCAGTTTGGTAACAACTTTTTGGACTTTTCTACTTGTTTCCTTCTTTCTGCTTGAAGATGACGTGGGTTTGGACTTTTCTGGTGGGGATGCTCGTTGCTTTGATTTTGATTTTCCACTTTCTGCTCGCGACTTTACTTCGGGGCGGTACTCTGGCACGTTTGGAACCAATTCTGGAATCATTGGTTCGGTATTTTCGCCAGCAACGTTCATGGATGTTATCAAGGATTCTAAATCTAAGAGAATGTAGGTTTCATCATTTAAAACGGCGATGGATTTTATGTAATTCCAGTCAATGTCTGTTTCGATAATTGCATCTTTTTCGCCAAACAAGGAAACCGGGAGTTCTCGGACACCAATTACGGAATCCACGAGCAATCCAATATTTATGCCCTCAAATTTTAAAAGAAGAATCGGTAATCCATCTATGTCCACTTGAGTTTCTTTGACTTCGCTAATTTTGTGTTTTAATGAAATTATTGTATAGATTTCATTTCTAATTTCAATGATTCCAACTAAATATTTCTCCGACAATGGTATGTGAATTATTTCATTTTTTGGAATGTATATTTCTGTTATGTCTTTTATTTCAAATAGATACTTTTCATTTCCGACTTGAATCATTATCACGTTCAAAGTATCAACCGTCTTGCTTTCCATCAACTTTTACATCTCCAATAAATTTTCATGAAATTCATTAAACAACACTCTTTGTGATAATACCTCGCCAAATGGGTTCAATTCCTGGTTTTTCTTTTTCCGATTCTGAAAAAAATTCGGGCTGTCGATATACGATGATTCGACCACCTTCTGAGTTTTTATAAACAAATTCTAGAAAGTCGTACATTCCATTGAAATTAAAGGCCGCCACGGCAAGGTCATTATCATTTACGATCAAGAGATCTTCATGATTGAATGGTCTATCGTGATCAATCCACTCCAGCCATAGCTCCGGCTCCAAGAGGTTTCCATTTATTGTTAATTCTTGATTGAGTGGGATGTTTCTGTAGGTCTTGTGTGCGGCCAACACGATCTTGTCCGGTTTAAGCGAATAACTTTTTGTAAAATGACCCAGACTCGTGATTAATTTTTTAAATTCATTTAATTCTAAAATGCCAAAACACGAAACCAATACCGTTGAGCCATCCTTATTTTCAATGATAAAATCAACGATATTGTCCTGTTCTGCAGATTCGTTGACAAAAATGCTACCGATATCCCAATACCTGCTGATCTTCAAGTATTGATAAAAACGCCATCTAACGGCGAGTCGGGTGTTTTCTTCCCTACTGATGAACAGCTTGTATATCTGCTGGAGTTTTCTTTCGGTTAAATATGAAAATTCGGCCTTTTGTGTATCATCGAAGTTGAGTGGAATGAATCCCTTGATGCCTTTTCCTGTTTTTTTCTTGGTTTCGGATTTTTGACTGGATTTTCCCTTTGATTTACCAGAACTGATGTTCTCTAACAAGATGGGAAGATCTGCTTTAGTCAAATGGGGTTGAATTTGTTCAATGAGGTAAGCCAATCGCTCGCGTGATTTGTCAAGAAGAGTATCAAAAAATTGAAAGTTCATGCTTCACACATCCGTTTATCAATCCTCAACTTATCATGTATGATTCTAATTCTGCGAAACTTGTTTCTTCGCGTCCTTTACTTTGTATATAATAACGAATTTCCTTCTCTTCGTATGGAGGGAGTGCTTGGATGTTAAAGGAGATACTCAAGGCGTTCTCTTCTTTATCCTCTGAAGTTGAATATTTCAGGTTTGAAGAAACAATTTCAAAATTTTTAGGCAACGAATCCGTGATGTTTACATCTTTCACGTCAATATTTGACTTGTTGTTAACCAATATGCTTATGGCAAATTCGTTGACGGATCTGCCTGGGAAGATTTCCTTGCTGATTTCGATGGAACGTCTCTTGTGTATTATCATTAATTCGGGTTCTTCCTCTTGAGACAATTCGTGCTTGACCGTGATGAAACCATCTATGACCATTCCATCACGAGATTCAGGGTAATATGAATTAATCTTGAGTGGAAAATGATATTTCTTTTTATAATCGGGTTTTATTGCCTTTATTGGATACTTGATTTCAATGCTTTCATTTGCTTTCAAGAAAAGGTCCGGATCCAATTTTTTAAGATTCAAGAGAATTTCAACTCGGTGTTCAATCGTGGGATCATCATCAGGTGGAGATACCCTGAGCTCAAAATTCTTTGTATAAGGAAGACCCGTTGAAAGCCGAATCTGGTATTGTGAAGGATCTAGGACAGGAGCAAAATCAATAGGTAAGGTTTCTTCGATTATTAGACCCGCCAAAGTGGCAGAACCAACATTTTTCACCATTACAGAATTACCGATTTCTGCTTCTTCAAAAGAATTAATTTCCGTTTTTAAGAATTTTTTCTCTAATTGAAAATCTACAATATCAAAAACATCTTCGCCAATCATCGAATTTATGATAGACCGTTTCTTAATTTCGTGCGTGATTGTATAATTCAACTTGCGAAGAAACCTCGGTTCGCTTTCATCCTCAACTTCCCATGAATCTGTTGCGAAATTCTCGCCCGGCAAAAGGATTTTTCTTTTATTCTGGTCCGTGAAATCGACGTCAAGGTATGTTTGAGTTTTGGATTTATTTAAGACTGTTATTCTTTTTAATTCCATGTTAAATTCGCTATTATTCTTGAAATTTAAGGAACATTCCCATTTATTTGGTTCTGTTTCCTTTTCTTTTTTCTTTATGGCATGTCTAACATGTGAAAAGGCAGAGCATTGCTCAATTTTCGTGCCCGATAACGTGTCATTCTTTAGGATGCACGAAAGTTCAATCTCTCCTGTACCAATAAGTTCTTTCTTCTTGGGAAATACTTTAACGAAAATGTTGAGTTGCTTTTCTTCATTAGGTCTTATGGCAGGAATCGACCAAATTACTCTTTCAGATTCATATTTAAAATCTAAATTATATCCTGAATTACCCTCAAATTCATAAAACTCTTTTGAAAAATGTTTCGATAGTGTGACTTCTTCGATCATTGAAGCAGACCGATTCTTCAGTATTATGGTGTATTTTAAAAGATTTTCCCTGTTAAAAATGAGTATATTTTTAGTCTTAGGAATTTTTCCAGATGCTCTCTTAGCTTCTTCCTCTTCCCGTGCTTTCTTGATATCGTCATCGATCTTGATGAGATTTTTTATTCTAAACACATAATCTGTCAGACCTGCATCTTTAGGAACTTGCTTGATTAATTTTTTATTAGAAACAAGAAGCTCAATTAATGACATGTACCACTTTTCGATTTCGGCATTATACCGTTCAATTTTTTCTAGCCATTCTTCGATGGCTTGAGCTCGTGTATTAGCATTCAATTTCTGAAGTTTCTCCAAGCTTTCCGTTAATTCCCCTTCTGGATTTTTAATTTTTCCTGAGAAATACTTTGTCAAGATGGTCTTGTACCAATTTACATGATTGATGATCATGCTATCTTTTGGAATGGCATCTTCTCGTGCGTATCGTAATTTTGACTCGACTTTTACGGCTTTTTTAAGGGATTCTTCTTTTTGTTTCCGTAATTCTTCTTCCTTTTTCTGTAAGAGTTCTTTTTCTTTTCGTAACTCTTCTTCTTTTTTGTAAATTTCCTTCTCTTTTTCCTTTATTTCTGTTTCTTGCTTATCCAACTTTTCTTTTTGTTTTGATAGCGTTTCTTTGAGTTTTTGTAAACCGCCTTCTATCTTTTGAATTTCTTTTTGTTTCTTGAGTCCCTTTTGTCTGCTCATTTCTTCCTGTTTGAATATGGCATCTTTTTGAATTTTTAACGTATTTTTCAGTTCACGAATCTTTTGGTCCCGTTCTTTGACTTCTTTTTCCGACTTCATTATATTTTGATTTATATCTTTGATTTCTGCATTTATTTTTTCAATTCTATCCTGAATGTTTTTTACTGCATCTTTGAGCTTTTTATTCTTCTCATCTTCTTCAAGTTCTTGATTCTTCTGTTTCAAAAGTTGTTTTTCCTGCTTTAATGCCTGTTCTTTCTGTTTCCTTACATCTTTCTGTTTTATGATCTCCGACTTGACCTGATCACGTTTTTCTTCTTTTTTCTGTATCTCTTTTTCTTGTATTGCAAATTCTTCTCGTTTTTTCAATCCTTCTTTCTTGATTTTTTCATCTTGTTCGCGAATACTTTTTTGATTTTTGAGCTCACGTTCCCTTCTTTCCTCTTCTTGTTCGATTGCTTCTTCCTGATTTTTAATTTTTTCCAAAGCCTTCCTGGCTTTTTCTTTCTGAATCAAGAGTTTCTCTTTTTGTTTTCGCAAGGTATCTTCATTTTTACGGACTTTATCCATTTGGTTTAAAAATTCTTCTTCTTCAGGAGTAAGAGATGATTTTTTGGATGATTTTTTCTTTATGGCGAGAATTTTTAAAGGACGTAAGGCGCTATCCCCTGAAACTTGTTCTGAAACGACCTTAGTTTCCTCTAAATCAAATATAGCGTGTTTTATTATGAGCTTAAGGAGCTCACCCCTACTATTTAACTCTATTTTATCATATTCTTGGATGAGCTCGTTAATAACACCTGTTACTTTTGTGGTATTTGTCTTTAAACCTCGTTGAACCATCTTTTTCTCTTGAACGGTTAGAGACTCAATTTTTTCCACTTTTTCTCTTGCAGGAGAATTAGTTAATTTGAAAATTTGATCTATGGCTGTTTGGAATCCCGGTTCCAAAATCCACTTTCTAGCTTTCTCTCTCCAGTCTAATTTCTGCTTTTCGGGTTCCCTGAATAGATCCTCCTGACTGATATAATCAAATTCTCGATTTAGAAATTCTATTTTTTCCGAAACCGAGATTGGATCTTGCAAGTCCTCTGTTTTAACCAAATTATAATCCAAATTCTTACTCGTGTTTGGCTCCAAGTTGCCAATTTTTACATTTTCGCCCAATTTTAAATCAACGTTTTCATTTCCCGTGAAAGTGATGTTGGTATCCCAAATGCGATCTTTTCTTGACCCATTTACGATCCGAATAAAACCCGTTCCTTTAATTTCGGATTTCTTTCCATCTTTGTAATGCTTGAAATTAATTGCTTCTTCAACAAACAGTTGTAGGTTCGTGGATTTTTCGATGATTTCGGATGTTTTAAATTGTTCCACCGAAACCTTTTCATCCATTTTAACTGAAGTTTTGAGAGGCATTCCTAAAATATTAGGAGAAAGACTTAATTCCAATTCTTCATGATTGATACGCTTGAAACCCATCCTGCTTCACTCCATCGAATTTACTCATAATTTTTTTACCTTCAATAGATTGCTTAAGTGCTAATTTCTTCAACTTGTAAATTTTCGGTTTTTCGGAGTCTTTGGGACATTATTCCCAAAACATCAATTATCAAACATATGGAGCCATCTCCCGTAATTGTAACGCCCGAAATGCCCCTTAATCTGGAAAATTTCGAGGCAATTGGTTTGATTACGACTTCCATCTGCTGTTTTAATCCATCTACGACCAAGATTGCATCGTTATTTCTTCCATTATTACACCAGATCGCTATTTTCGATGTTCCTTGCAATTCGGACTCTTCATTTGATTGGTTACTCAACTCAAATATCTTATTCAACCAAATAACGGGAACTAATTTGTTGGACACTTTATAAAATTCGCTACCCTTCACGTATTCTATCATTTTCCGATCAAAGAATGAAATTTTGTTGATATTTTCAGTCGGAATGGCGAAAAGATCTCCTGCCACGTCCACGAATTGTGCCTTAATTATTGCTCTAGTAAATGGAACTGATAAAATGAATCGTGAACCCACATCTTTTTTTGACATGATGGTCAAGGAACCACCCAAGTCACGTATCTTTTCGGAAACGATTGCCAGTCCCATGCCCCGACCTGAAACCATGTCTACACCTGATAGCGTCGAGAAACCAGGAGACAACAATATTTGATGAAGAGCCTCATTGCTTAATTCCATTGCTTCTTCAAGTGAAAACAATTCTTGTTCGACAATCTTGTTTCGGATATCGTCGTAATTAATTCCTCTTCCGTCATCTTCTACTTCTATGAATACAGACCCCGCTTGTTGAAATGTTCTTAGTCTCACGATTCCCATGGGGTCCTTTCCTTTTTTCTTTCGCACGCTTGGGGTTTCTATCCCATGATAAATGGCGTTTCGGAGGAGATGTAGCATTGGTGATGAAAGTTCTTCCAGAATCTTCCGATCCAACTCTACAGATAATCCTTCTAAAATAAATTCTACTTGTTTTCCGTATTCTTTCGCAAGATCACGTACCATTCTTCGATATCTTCTGAATGTAGACCCAACTTTCACTAATTTCAATTGAAAAATGATCTCTTGGATTTCGAGAAACAACTTATCCATTTTCGTAAAAAGCCTGTTCGCATCCCAAAGTTGTTTTTCTTCAAGAATTTGATTAACCTGATTTTTTAAGATTATTAATTCTCCGAAGTAATTCATCAACCGTTCCAGAACTTCAATATCCACCTTAATGTCTGAAATTCTTTCGTCATCGTCGATACTGCTCATTCTTACACTGGTATTTGTCATGAATTCTTCTTGAATGGAAAGGTCACTAAATTGACTCTTACCTGTTGCTTCGGATTTCCGTGATTTCGGTTCTTTTTTCTGATATTTCTGCATGTTCGTTTGAGATAATAGTTGATCGGGCGATGTTTCTGTAATGGCGAGGTTTTCAATTTCCAAGATTTCTTCTAATATGGTCGCAATGGTCTTGTCATCTTTTTCCGTAATGAAGTATAATGAAAAGTCTGAACCATATTCTCCCATTTGCAGGATATCGGGATCGGGTTCACTATAGATGATATGGCCGATCTCGTTTAATGCTCTTAAAATGATGAATAATCTTACTTTTTTAAACACGCAAGTAGAGAGAATTTTGATATAAATCTTGTAGAACTTCTTATTTTTCTTATTTGCGATGAACTTTAATTCATTTGGATCGAGAGGGGTTATCAATGCCTCTTCATCTTCGATCTCGAAATTATCAAACGCTTTTTTGGTGTTATTTAGTAATTCTTCATCCAAATCTTTAAAATTACCCTTCTTGAATTGTTTCAGCTTCGTGCGAAGCGTATCAAGGCTTGAAAATAATAAATTCACGAAATCTTCGGATTTTTCCTTTAATTCTTCACTTTCTTTTGCCTTGTTTAGAAACGTTTCAAAGTGATGGCAAAACTGGGAGAGATTTTCGAGTCCAAACATCCCAGTCAACCCTTTTAACGTGTGAAACGCAAAGAACAATTCATTTACAGCTTTAATATTTCCTGCACTTTCTTCAAAAGCCAAAATGGAGTCCTCTATATTTTGAATTAGGTCTTCAGTTTCGCTCAAGAAGAGTTTTGTATCTTCCTTACTAGGCATTTTTTTTTACCCCGATAAGTTGAAATCAAAATTATTTTTTACCTTTTTTTGATGGTTTCATTAAATTGCGGTCGATAACTTCAAAAATTTGTTCGTCCTTAAATGGTTTGATGATAAAGTCTTTTGCTCCTTTTTTTGCAGCCTCCATTACGAGCGTTTCTTGACCCAATGCCGAAACCACGACAATTTTCGCGCTTTTATCAAGCTCAATGATTTTCTCGATTGTTTCAATACCACCCTTTTCAGGCATGACTAGATCCATCGTTACAAGGTCTGGTTTCAGTTTCATGTATTGAGCAATGGCTTCATTGCCGTTGGCGGCTTCTCCAACGACTTCGACTTTATCGATCTTTTTAATTATATTTTTGAGCATTGTTCTCGTGAACTGTGCATCATCTACGACTAAAATTTTTTTAATTTCTGCCATTTTAACACACTCCTTTATCTCGTTTAAAGTTGGTGAATCAGATCATCCTGCATTGAATTTTGCTCGGCTTCGGTAAGGATTTTTTTCAAATCCAGCCAAATTCGTGGATTATCCTTGAATTTCACGATTCCTCTAATATATCGAGCATCCGCACTCGTACGAATAATGGGATTCAGTCCAACGATGTCATTTACGCTGACGTGAACAACGTTAATGATCCGATCGACAAGAAACCCAACGTTTATTCCATTAACGGTAACTATGATGATGTGTTGTTTTATATTCTCATCATTTGAATCCGCAGATTCCTTAATTTTAACTTTTTTATGCTCATCGAGCTTTAATTTCTTGTTTAAATTTAAAACATGAACTATTTCTCCCCGATAATTGAAAATTCCATCAATATAATCCAAGCTTTGTGGAAGTTTTCTGATTTGCCCTGCGAGAACGATTTCCTTGGCGTCGTGAAGATCAATTGCAAATTGTTCACCATTAACTTCCATTAGTATCAGGGAGATTTGATTTCGCGTTTCATTCAATATTTCTTGAGACATTCATCCACTTCCTTTAATTCACGTTAAATTTTGAAATATTGTTCTAAAATATCATCAAATGAATCAAATACGGCAACATCGCCGAAAAAATTTTCAATTTCTTCCTTGAATTTTTCTATGAATAAATCTGCCACGTAATACATGTATCTTTTAAGTAAAGGGGTTAATTTACAAACTAAATATACAAAAATGATTTCTTTTTTTACAACTGTATAAAAAATATGGTTTCCAAAATTGATTTCCTTGAGTTTTGCTCCCGTGTCTTTTCCAATTATTTGTTCGGACATGGAAAAAATGGCGGAGATAAAACCTGCAATCAATGGTTCATCAACTTCGTTCACTAAAGTCCTCGAAAAGAATGGTATTCCCGTTTTACTGAGGATGTAAATGGCCTTGACACCACCAATGCGAGGAACTATTATCGTTTCCTCACAAAAATCTCGAATTTTCGATAGCGAAGAATTCGCACGAAAAAGACTGCGTATTTTTCTTGCATGGAGATATAATCGGGAATAATCCCCCGTATCTCCTTTATCAAACATGTAAATGGCTATTAATTTTTCACCTTCTGAATTCTCAAAATAATTCACGTATATGGTGAAATTGTCCAGGGGAATGAAAGAAATCTTGTGGTCATCGGACTTGAATTCTTGCTTGAAGAGTTCCAAGATGTTCTGAATCATGGGAATGTCAATTCCTTTTTGAAATACCACGTTGAATCCTTTCGTAAAATTTGGTAACAAGATTTTTACCAATCCAAACCCCATGACTTCTAAAGTTCTTCCAAACTTGGAAACCGTCTTCATCAATCCTTCTGTTTCGTGAATTTTATTTGTACTTGCCATTTTTTTCGACTCCAAATCACGATTTTTTCTTCACGCGAATTTTGAGAAAAGAAGAAATTCATCGTGTAATGCACCTTCGTGTTGAATTTTCCTTCATTCTTCAGGATTTCCCTTTGGCATCATCTTCTTTTTCGAGACGTAGTGTTGATTTTAGATTCTCTGCCAATTCACTTAAACGACTTGCTGTTGCCGTAATTTCTTCCATTGATGCCGTTTGTTCTTCCGCTGAAGAACTGATTTCTTCCATTGCCGCAGACGTTTCTTGACTTGAGGATAACGCACCTTCAAGATCGGTTGTAATACCACTGATTAATTCCACCGTTTGTTCTATTCGGGTAATGACATCATAAACTCTCGAACTAGATTTAAGAACTGTTGATTTGGATTCTTCTGCGATGCTCGCGTTAAGAGCCAATAAATTCGTCTGTTCCGCAATATTTGTTATGACTTCCATGACACCGCGTATGTTGTCCGTAGAAACCTTGACTTCCGTTGATAATGCATTGATTTGAGCCGCCGCCGCGCTAATGTCCGTCAACGATTTGACTTGGTCTTGGGTACTTGCTGAAACCTCTTGAGTTGTTTGTGAGATTTCCTCTGCTGAAGCATTTACTTCATTTGCACTAGCTGCCAACTCTGCTGCCATATTTGCAACACTAACGCTTGCATCCTGTCCAGCCATTACAACTGTAGATATTTTTTTCTTAAAGTTTCTAACCAGCTTAATTATTAACCAAATTGCGACAATTATGAAGCCAACTCCCGGTGGAATCGTAATTATCGTGACAAATAAGTCATTATGCATCGTGCCAACATCAAAGATGACAAGGACAACTAAGATTGCTATTGCTGCTAACATTCCTGCTGCAATTTTAAATTCTTCAGATTTATAATCTCTTCCTAAAACAAAGTAAAAAACCAAAATCAGGAGCGGGATAAAGATAGCCACTAATATGTAAGTGAAGCTAGGATCAAGATATAGTTGCAAATTACTCACCATTATTCCATTTTTTTCGTATATTTTTGAAATTCTTTTTTTTTAATTCTAGTTACTCACCTTGTTCTTTGATTTCATTGAAAGATGATCAAGGTAGTTTTGTAACCACGATTTCAAATATTGAAACCATATTTAGTTTTAAACCCTCGATTTTTGGAAGCAAAATGACAGTTCTTAATAGGAGGTGATTGAAAAACCAACTTCTTGGATGTGATTTTTTTTTTTTTTTAACAAAATGCAACCAAAAAGCCGGTGTTCTCATTCGCTTAAATCGTATTCTTTTTCCTTTTTATGAACCCAAGTTTCTCCTTTATTTTCTCATTGGTGGATTTTGTTTGAGAAAACGTCTGAATCTCCGTACGGACAAGCAAGTCTTTTAAATTCTCCGAAAGCTCTCCCAACCGGGCCGCTGTAGCGGTGATTTCTTCCATTGATGCTGTTTGTTGTTCTACTGAAGAATTTATTTGTTCCATTGCAGCCGAAGTTTCTTCACCTGCCGATAAGGCCCCTTGAAGATCCGCGGCAATATTTTCGATAAGCTCTACAGTTTGTCC
>JALGVI010000164.1 GCA_029838215.1 Candidatus Helarchaeota archaeon
TACGGAATAACGCGAATCTTTTTCTTCTTGGAAAGCATGTTCCCTAGACAAACTTTTCCGTCAGAGCTCTTCACGGTCCTCGGTTATTGCGTCGGCTATGTTAGTGCAATATTCTTGTTTTTCGTCCTTGAAAAGCACCTGATAAAGACAAAATTCATTTTCACGTCCATTAGCATCATTACTTTTACCATTTCCTTGTCTTTCGCAATCTATATCATTACCGTGGCTTTTCTCTCGCCAGCACTACTCGGATTGCTGATATTCTCGCCCTATCCGCCACATCGAATCTTCAGCTACTTGACTCTTCCATTGCTCATTCTCGTGATAATCATTCTTTACTTGTGGATCGGAGGACGCTCAAGTGATGAAGTGCGGGTGCGAGCATTAGGTGCTGCGGGTAGCATAACCATAATATTCTTGGGCATGATTATCGATTCTTCTGCCATCAAAAATTTCGGAATCATTCCGCTCGTTGTTGCACCTATCATGATTATTATCGGAAGCATTCTGTTCGTTTATTTCCAACGATACGGTGGTGAATGAAGGCTCTGGCATCAATTCTCGGGTCAAAAATACGAGAAAACTTGAGTTCTTTTCAATTCCTCTCTTTTTTCGAAGCTTCCACGTGCTTGCGGAATTTAATGAAAAATTAACGATAGCTGTCTTAAAGGCACTTCGTTCGGGGAATCGGCGTGATGCTAAATGCATGGGCTGGAGACATGCCGAGCTTCTTCTCCAAATGGATTGACAAGCCATCCTCTCCCTGCTTCCAATTCAATTCAACGTCGTTTTCAAGCAATTTGATGACGGTCTCTTGTCCAGCTTGAAGATTTGCAAGAGTGATTTGCTCTTCCTTTGGCGTTCCCAAAAGAATGGCATGCAAGGTTTCCCCTTTTCTCGTAAATCTCACTTCGATTTCTTCCGAGGCGATTCCCTCTGCGATGATCCAAGGACGAGTCCCGTAAATTGCTTCTCCATTTTCTCTGAGCCATTTACCAATCCCCAAAAGACGTTGTTTCTGAATTTCCGGAATCGTGCCATCTGCCATCGGACCGACATTTAGAAGCAGGTTGCCGTTCTTGCTCACGACATCCACGAGCAGGTGTATCAACTCTTCAAGCGTCATGTAACTTTCATCCGGTTCTTCGGCGTTATACCCGAACGATTTTCCTATCCCGCGTGTAGTTTCCCACTTTTCTTGCTTGATCTCCTTAAAAGACACGTATTCTGGCGTGAGGAAGTCGTAATGAGGAGACTTGAGCGTGACCGCAGTTCTTTTTTTAATCATCCGATTAGCAGCCCATTGAATCAGCACTTTTCCAAGCCACGTCTTGGCAAGCGCCCGAAGCAGTTTTGAAACCTGCATCCAACGATCATTCACGATGCCGTCTGGTGTCTTGTTATAAAAAAATGCAAACAACTCGTACGGGTTTGTCCCGGGAGGATAACCAATGTCATTCCACAGGATACACGGCTCATATAACTCGATGAGTTCCCGCCAATGGGCATTGACATAATCAACGTATTCACGTCTCACGGGACCATTTGTCAAGAAACTCACGACGTCATGAATCGGTTTTTCATTAAACGTCCAATCAAGAGCACCCGAGTAATAAAGTCCCATTTTCATCCCCTGCCGCTTAACCGCTGAAGTCAACTCACCCACTATATCCCTCGATGCCCGATAATTCTCCTTTTTGGGATTCGGATGCTTGCTCGGCCATAACAGAAATCCATCGTGGTGCTTGGTGACGAGAACCACGTATCTTGCGCCCGCATCCTGAAATAATTGCGTCCACTCTTCTGGATTCCAATTTTTGATAGCATCGTTAAATTTAGGAATGAAATCATCGTATTTGAAATCGCTTCCGTATGTCTTCAGGTGATGCTCATCACATGGACTGCCTCGAATCTTCATGGTATTCAGATACCACTCGGCATACGGATTGTTTTTAAATTGTGCTTCGATTCCTTGCGTCGAGATGATCTCTTGAAAATCTCCAACACCAACGGCTCCGAAAGCAGGAACGGTGTATATTCCCCAATGGATGAAAATTCCGAACTTTGCATCGTGGAACCACTCGGGAACCTCGTGTCGCCTGACGGACTTGAGTTTTGGTAAATACTTCAATTTGGGAGCTCCGAATTATCGTTTTTCTTTCAGGTATTTTTCGATGGCGTCCTTTAATCCATCAGCAGCTAGATTTGAACAGTGCATTTTCGTGGGAGGCAGCCCCTCAAGTGCCGCCGCCACGTCATCACGCGTGATTTGTTTGGCCTCTTCAATAGTTTTTCCCATGGCAAGTTCTGTCATCATTGATGCTGAAGCAACGGCTGCAGCACACCCAAACGTTTCCACTTTAATGTCTTCGATACGATTTTCTTTCACTTTTATGTAGACATGCATCATGTCGCCACAAACTGGATTGCCAACCTCACCAATGGCATCAGGATCTGCTATTCTCCCTGCATTGCGCGGATTTCTAAAATGGTCCAGAACTTTTTCACTGTAAAGTGCCATTAAACCACCAAGAGCAGTAATTAACTAGTGCGCGAAACCCTATAAAAAGTTGGACATTGATAAAGGGGAGAAATACGGAGATGTCACGCGGTTTCAAGTACGGCGAGTTCCAACACGTTTCTCATGAG
>JALGVI010000094.1 GCA_029838215.1 Candidatus Helarchaeota archaeon
GCACCCGGTACTTCCAACGCTGAAACCGTGGAGGGAGGCGATCTCGGCGAAAGGAATTTAAGTCGGGAACCGCGAGAATTAAGTCGGAACTAAAGAATTTCTGACCAGCCTAATGAATTTTAAAAGCAATCTAAATGATTTGACTAACGTGAAATTCCTTTTAAATACCTAAATCACTTTCTAGGCAAATTTTTCGGTTTCTCACCTTGAAAAGATAGATATAAATTCTTTAATATCAACATAAGTTCAAGGATATTTGAAAACAGGATCGTGAAGTATTGTGAAAATAATTGTCACCGGTCCATTCCATGCAGGTAAATCGACATTTGTTAAAATGTTTTGTAACAAGAATTCGATAAACCTTCAAAAGATGGGAATTGATGGACTTACCACGGTTGCGTTAGATTTTGGCATTCGAGAGTTTGAAGATTTAAAAATCTCCGTCTTTGGAACCCCCGGGAAAACACACTTCAGCGTTGTTCGGGAGGTCTTATCACTTGGTGCAGATGGTATCATCTTCGTGATTGATTCGGCGGACCCTACATTGGACGAAGAGACTAAATTGATTTGGGCGGAAATTAAAAAATATTTACCAGATGTACCCATTGTTTTCGTTGCAAACAAGCAAGATTTACCAATTGCACGATCCATTGAAGAATTACGTGAGACCTTTGGGTTTCTCAACTCTGATGACGTGAATATCGTTCCAACGGTTGCAAAAGATAATTCGAATTTAGACCAAGCCATGCATATCTTGTTGAGAAAATGCATCGACAAGATCCTTCCACTAATGTCTCAATTAAACAAATATCACGGAAAAGTCCAAGGTGTTGAAAAATTGGCAAAGGAACTCAACAAGCCCATAACCGAAATCAGAGCCTACTTGAGATGGTTGGAAAACCGCATGTTGCTATCCGTTGATTGGAGACATCACGTTTTTTGGTTATCCGATTCCATAAAACACATTATGGATGGATTGGGGAAAAAAAGTCCTGCTAATCAATCCTGAGTATCTTTTTTGCTAAAACTCTTAGTTTCTTTTTCTTTTCTTGATGTTTTTGTACAAAATTTAATACAATATCAATAACTCGTTTCTTGCATTCTCCACATAGCACCGTTCCCGTCGTGCAATTAACACGAAACGTCTCAAGTTCCTTATCATCCTCAAGAAAATGAAATTTAATAAGGTCATAGACTCGACATTTTTGCGGTTCTCCTCCTGCTTGTCGTTGTTCTTTTGCAGTTGCTCTTCCTCCTGTTAAAGCGTTTTGAATTTTTTTAGTAATGGAAGCTGGTTCTTCGTCCAAGGAAAAATAACTCATTGGACTTCTCTTGCTCATTTTTGGAGAACCATCAAGTCCTTGGAGTAACTTGTGAAACGTGGCTGAAGGTGGTATCAATCGTAATTTTCGTGCAAGATCTCGGGATAATCTAATATGAGGTGCCTGATCCACTCCAACAGGAATGACTGTCGGATTTGGTCCACCAAATTTTTCATGTTGCGGGAGAAGAATGTCCCCAACCTGAACGAGTGCTGCCATGTATAACCCAAAATTGGTTTTTTCTCCATAAATCGCACGTAATTGGTTTTGTGTCACGCGTCCACCATAAATAAATGCAAGTCGCATGACAGTTTCTTCCCGTGATTGGCGATATATGTAGGCTTTTTCAGGATCTAATCCAAGGGCGAGGATGTCTGCAAGATTGTCTATGGAATATTCAATGGATTCTTTCGAATCGATTGGAATTTTATTATCTTCATATGCTTCAATATCCGCAATGCAGTAAAAAGGAGTTCCGCCCATCTCCTGAAACATGACGATTTCTGTAGCCGTTAGAAGGGATCCCAAATGAAACTTGTAACTGGGCTTGATGCCACTCAATACTGACCATTGTTTCCCATTTTGAATGGCATTTAATATGGGTTTCAAGTCTGTATGTGCAAAAATAATGCCTCTTCGCAGGAATTTATGACCTTTTTTAAATAGAGATAACAATGGCTTAATATATTCGATTCCAAATTCCTTAAATAAACGGTCGTAATCATCTATTGAATTTTGACCCCACGGGTCAATGATCTGTTCATCTTGGTCGTTCCTCAATTAAGAAACCCCTTTGATTTTTCAGTTAAAATGACACTTATCAATCCTTCAATTCAAGCACGAGTTTTTGCTCGTGAATTTATTCTCTTGAAGCAAGATTGGTTTAGAAATCAACGTGAAATTTTCTTTTAATTTTAATGGATTTTTGGAATTCCGTTTTCTAATTAAAATTTGATTAATAAATAACCAAAATTAATTTAATCTTGAAACCTAAAACATATTTGATTTGAGACAAATTTAAACGACTTGAAAATCGATTTTCTAGCAAGAAACTTTTCGTTAATCATCACGTGATGGTGGTAAATAAGATTGGCACAAAGTGGAAGTCTGGTTCGCGAAAAAAGATGCAAGATCATTGTCGTTGGAGATCCTGCCGTCGGCAAGACAAGCCTCATTCGGCAATATGCCGATAAGAAATTTGCCGATGAATATATTAGCACGATTGGATTTGAAATTTCGAAAGTCATTCACGTAGATCCAAGAGATAACGAAACATATTCACTTCTCATCTGGGATTTAGCAGGTCAACCTCAATTCGGTCAAATTCGCCCCAGATTCTATCAAGGTGCCAGTGCGGTCATATTCATGTTTGATTTAACGAGTCAACCATCTCTCTACAATATAAAAGACTGGTATCAGGAAATGGCCAGTAACATCGATGGTCCGACACCGGCTTGCATTCTAGTAGGAAATAAATTGGATTTGCCGAGAAAAATCATCAATCCCATCTGTAGAAACAAGGCAAGAGAATTGAAGATGGACTATTTAGAAGTTTCTGCAAAAACAGGTTATAACGTCAGAAAAGTTTTTGATATTTTAATGCAAAGAATCAAGGAAATACCTTCAGGCTAAATTATAGAGTTTTTTCCACGTGTAATGAAGTTCGGTTACGAGTTCTTTAAAATCATCATTCATTTCTAAATCACTTGAAGAAAAAACGATTAGGTTAAATCTGGAACCCCTATTTTTTTGTATGGTGGCTTTAAAACCTTGATTTCTTAATTTTTTCTTCCATGCCTTGACCTGACCACTTAAATCACCCTTCAAGACGAGAGAATTTATGTCAAATCCATGCATTTTTTTATAATAAAAATGAGCGAAAATTCTATTCTTGGTCAAGAGATAATTTATCCGGTATTTGCAGGAGAGATAGTTACAAGACAATCGACCATCTAATTGTTCTTTCAGAAAATTCTCAAACAGGGAAATGAATTTCCAAAGTTTTTCTTGTTTTTTTATCGATTCCTTTATTGATTTTAATCTTTGAATGGAAGCTAAGAATTTCCTGGAAAAATCAAATTTTAACTTAATAGCTCCCGAAACGCCGATTTTCCACATGAAGATATCCAGCATTGCTAAATCGTTAGACTCAGCATATTTTTTTGGGTCTATTACGATTCCAATGGCATCTGAAAAAAGCCTTTGATATCTTTTTTGTGTATTCACGTCTGTCTGCGAAAAGAAATGAGCCCCCATTCCCGGATGCGTGTGGTACCACCCAATTATCGATTTATTTAAATTCCACTTTTGCAGTTTTTCTGCTATTCTTGCCATTTCCAAATCGTTGAAGGTGACATGCACGCGGTTCGCAGTCTGCTTGACCGCTTCGACATCTGTTACAATGAGGGAAGACCCGCTCATCTTCCCTATCAAAAAACCGCCCACTTCTTTTTTCAACGAGATGGAAGCGTGTTCAATCATATCAAAAAAGGCATGAGGAAGAAATTCGATTTTTTTAAAATCTGTCGTCATTTCTTTTCTCTAAGGATTTTGATTTAATATATTTAGAGCTATTTTTAAACTCTTTATTCCTTCGGATAAAGGAACGGGATTATCCTTGGCGTATAAAAAGGCATTCAACTCTCTTTTAAGCGGTTCATCGAATATATAAGGTTGGGATGTTACTTCGTATTTAATTTGCTGATCTCCGTCAGAACTATAAATTCTCCGCAATTCTTGGGTTGAATAATCAATTTCAAGGACTCCATCACTTCCATAAATTGTCATCCGACGAAACTTAATTGGCGTGAGCCAATTTAATTCGATGAAGCTGTGCTTGCCATTTTCAAATTCTAAAATAATAAATGCGGCATCTTCGAATTTCTTGTCAGGATCGTTAAAATAATCAACGGTACCAAAAGATTTAACGGCGGGACCAAGTATGAATTGTTGAAGGTATATCTCGTGAACCCCTAAATCCAAAATCACGCCTAAGTTCCACCAGCGGCGCGGGAATCTCCCGATCCTGCGTGAACTCACGTTTAGTATTTCCCCAATTTCTGGGAGAACTTTCTTCGCCCGTGATACAACAGGATTAAAGAGCTCAATGAATCCGCAGGTGATCCGAACTTTTTTTTCTAAAGGTAGCAATTTCTTTACAGGTTCTAACTCGATTCCCATGGGTTTCTCAATTAGCACATCAATTCCCTCTTCCGCAAGATCCTGAGCGATTGTAGGCATGATCTTGGGAGGTAAGACAATGCTCACGGCATCAAGAGATTCATTCTTGATCATTTCTTTATGATTTGCATAACAATTAATATCATACGAACGTGCTAATTCTTTAGCTAATTTCGTATTTATATCGCAAACTGCTTTCAAATTGGAAATTTCATTCAGAACTCTTGTATGAGCCCTCCCGAACCAACCCGTTCCAATTACCGCAGTATTCTTGTTTTCCACGCGTGTCAATTCCACACTACCTTAGTTTGTTTTTCGTGTTCCTTGAAAATATTACCTAAAAAAAGTCTTATATTTTTTAACATAAAAAAGATCCGAGTTTTACGTGGAAGAATTTAATAAATCTATTAATTTAAAATTGATAGGAATATCGAATATTTTATCATGGAATGAAATTAAAATCAAGTACTCCATCTTGCATGTCACGAACCGCGTGGAATGACCTTGAAGGTGTTTCAATGCCTAAAGATTTTATCACTACTCAGGAATGGGACTTAAACGACCTAAAAGATTTGATAAAATTGGCATTCGATATGAAAACACACCGTCTTTCGAGCAAATATGATGAGAGCCTTAAAAAAAAGACACTGGTTCTGATTTTCTTCAATCCTTCAACACGCACGCGAATCTCGTTTGAAGTTGCCATGCATGAACTTGGAGGACACTCTATTTTCATGCCTGCTGATAAAATGTGGATAGGTTCACAATCAGAATCCATCAAGGACACTGCAAAGGTCATTTCTCGATATGCCGATGTAATTGCCATTCGGATCTTTCCAAATGTTACCAAATGGAAGCTAGGTGCAAGCCATTCAATCTTGACAGAATTTGCCAAATGGGCTGATGTTCCTGTCATAAATCTTGAAGATGACATGTTTCATCCATGTCAAGGATTAGCAGATATGATGACAATAAAGGAATTGAAGCACTCTTTTAAAGGGAAGAAATTGACGCTAAGTTGGGCTTACCATCCAAAGCCATTACCGCTTAGCGTGCCAAATTCCGTCTTGTTAAACGCAACGAGATTTGGGTTAGATGTAATGGTGACCCATCCCCCTGACTTCGACCTCAGTCCTGATGTCATAAAACAAGCAAGAGAAAATGCAATTAAAAGCGGTGGAAGGCTTGAATTTACGACATCGCTATCAGAGGGTTATTCCGATTCCGATATTATCTATGCAAAGAGCTGGGGTTCCCTAAAATATTATGGGAATCCAAAGGAAGAAAAAAAAATTCGACAGCCACATCGACAGGAATGGATTTGCAACAAGAAGTTAATAGCATTGAGCAAACCTGACTCTATTTTCATGCATTGCCTACCTGTGCGGCGAAACGTGGTCGTGACAGATGGCGTGCTTGATGACCCAACTCATTCAAAAATTTACTTGCAGGCCGAAAATCGCCTACACCTGCAAAAAGCATTACTCTTCCACCTGCTAATAGAAATGCGTTTTTAATACAATGAGGAAATAAATGATGTTTGAGAAACTTACACCCCCATCTGAAGGAGAAAAAATCATTATTGAAAATGGAAAAATGATCGTTCCGGATAATCCCATCATTCCATTCATAGAAGGTGATGGAATTGGTCCCGACATAATGCGTGCTTGCCACCGAGTCGTTAATGCCGCCGTTGAAAAGGCATTTAATGGATCGCGAAAAATTGTCTGGTTTGAAATCATGGCTGGTGAAAAAGGTCAAAAAATCTACGGAACAGTTTTGCCCGAAGATACTTATAATGCAATAAAGGAATACATCGTTGCCATAAAAGGTCCATTGACCACGCCTGTAGGTGGTGGTTTTCGAAGCCTTAACGTGACCTTGCGCAAGTATTTTGACCTCTATTCATGCATTCGTCCTGTAAAATATTATGAAGGCGTTCCAAGTCCCGTGATGCATCCCGAAAGAATGGACATTGTCATATTCCGCGAAAATACGGAAGACGTCTATTCAGGAATCGAGTGGCGAGAAGGATCAAAGGAAGCACTTGATATTTTAGAATACCTGAAGAAAAATTTCAATATTGAAGTACCAAAAGACTCTGGGATAGGTTTAAAACCAATTAGCATTCGAAAATCTAAAAGGCTAGTGAGAGCGGCAATTAATTATGCCATTGAACATGACAGAAAAGTCGTGACTCTCGTTCATAAAGGAAACATCATGAAATTCACCGAAGGATCATTTCGTGATTGGGGATATGAAGTTGCAGTTGAAGAGTTTAGGGACAAGATCATCACTGAAAAAGAGCTATGGAGCCCTCCCCATGATGGAAAATTACCCGAAGGAAAAATCCTCATCAATGATAGAATCGCTGATAGCATGTTTCAGCAAATCTTGACACGAACGGCTGAATATGATGTCATTGCAACAATGAATCTCAATGGCGATTATCTCTCAGATGCGGCAGCCGCACAAATCGGCGGTCTTGGACTTGCACCGGGTGCTAACATTGGCGACCACATCGCCTTGTTTGAACCAACTCATGGAAGCGCACCAAAATACACGAACCAAGATAAAGTAAATCCAAGCTCATTAATTCTTTCAGCAGTCTTGATGCTTGACTATCTGGGTTGGTCTGAAGCAGGACGGTTGATTGAAGAGTCAATTAAAAAAACCATCAAGCAGAAAAAAGTAACTTATGACCTGGCTCGATTAATGGAAAGCGTTTCCCCCATCAAGTGTTCCGAGTATGCAACTGCTATCATTGATAACTTATAAAATTTTTAATCGTAGGTTACATCCACATTAGGATGACGCCTCTCAATTTTAAATCTCGGATAATTGTCATGGTGCGATTGATTTCCAATCCAATGTCTTGGGAAAGTTGCTTACCATTATATCTTCCATTTTTTAACTCATTCAAGATCATGTCGATCCAGTCAGACTCGATCCCCAATCTGCTTAGAAATGTTTTATATCCCTTATTTTGACGTAAATATGAATTATAAAGGTATAACCCTCGTTCGTCTATTGTAAAAAAATATTTTTCTGGATTTTCAATTAATTCCAGCAAGGGAGGTGGAATTGAAACCCTGATTATGTCCTTCAAGTTATCTTCAATGATATCTCCCATTCCCGTAAAATCGGCTAACCTGCCGCTCCAGTTTTTCAATGTTGCAGCAAAAGTTTTTTGGATCTGAGTAAGTATGAAATCTAGCCTCGTTTTAAGTAATTCAACATCGGTCATCGTGGTTCCTCCACATACCAAGGCTGCACAGATGTTTTCACCATATGCTAAGATGACTTTTACATCACCTTTTTCGATAACTCTCAAAGGATCAGCCGTTGGAAGAACTTCCTTCGAAAAATTCTCAATTGCCGTCAAAAATGCCGTGACAAGATCTTGATCTATCTTAACGGCTCCAAATCGCTTGTGAAATATCGTTTGTCCTCCTTTATAGATACAATACAAATCATACAGATCCATTTTATGTCGCTCCTAATACATCTACATAAGAATCTCCAAAATAAACAATACTTATTTTATGAGAAAAAAGATAAAAGAATTTTCATCATCTGTTCGAATATTCAAAACTTGATCATTTTTTTTAAAAGGAGAAAAATTCATGCCTGATATTGAACGCTCATTGGTCCTCCTAAAACCCGATGCGTGGTTGAGAAAATATATTGGGGCAAAAATATTGGAGGAATTTTTAAATCGGTCTGATTTCAGGATCGTTTCATTCAAACAAATAAAAGCTTCCCCGGCTCTAGCAAGAAAGCATTATGAAGAACATGAAGGCAAATCCTTCTATCAAGGTCTTATTCATTTCATTTGTTTAAGTCCTATTCTGGCAATGGAAATTGAGGGAAATAATGTCATAAAAAAAATTCGCGATTTTTTGGGTGCCACGTTCGTTCAAAAGGCAGATGCCAATTCAATACGGGGAAAATATGGAATTTGGGCCGGAATTAACCTCGTACATGCTTCTGATTCTCCAATAAGTGCCGAGCGGGAGTTGAACCTGTGGAAAGAACACGGTAAAATGGAACGTCTTCCTGATTCAATTCAAGAAGTGAAAAAATATGTTTCAAAATGGAAGACACACGCAATAAATCGAACGCAGGAATTACGACGGCTTTGTAAAGAATTAATTGAACGACCCGAGAATCAAAAACGCATCAAGTCTGCATTAACCTTGGAGCTTGAAAAGGAATGCGTGGAAACGGATTCTGACACGATTACCCGTTTTGCAGATATAATTATGAATAATATATTAGGAAAATAAAAAATGATGGACGAATTCATCCTTTTCGCGTGATTTTCATCTCTGATTTTCGGGTTATTTTCTGATATTTTTTGGTCCACTTAAGTCGTCTTGGGTTTCTTTTTAACTTCAACTGGCACTTATGACATTTACTCGAACAAAAATAAAATACAGTGCCATCATGCAAGGCGTACATGTGACCCGTTCCAAGTTCGATTTGAGAACCACAAAACGAACATTCACGATACTTTACCATTTTTTTTCACTACATCACGGTGCTTTAATCTTTCTTGCTTCACGTTCTGTTTCTCTCATTATCAAAATATCATTTAAGCGAATTGGACCCTTGACATTCCTTGTTATGATGCGTCCTTTATCCCGTCCTGCTAAAATCCGAACTTTCACCTGAGTTATTTCACCTGTTGTTCCCGTTCTCCCGATAATCTGAATGATTTCACCGGGAGTTACTTCTTCGATATCTTGGCTCATTTTTTTACCTCAATTGTAATTCAAGTTTAATCGTCTTTATTTTCTATTTCAATCCCAAGGTCTCCAATTTTTCTGCAATACCCTTGATTGTTTTTATCGCGTTACCAGGGTCCGTTATTGCAACAGCAGCTGTCGGCACGTCAATTCCGCAGGCACGACCGAGTTGTTTCTTGCCCGGTAAGTATGAATAAGGTATTTTCTTCTCATTACACAGTTCTGGTAAATGGGCAACAACCTCTGGAGGATCTACGTCCATTGCAATGACGACAAATTTTGCTCTTCCACGTTCTATCGCTTTCGTGGCTTCATTAGTTCCTTTCTTTATTTTACCCGAATCACGAGCGGTTTCTAAAGCAAATACCGTCTCGTCCTGTAATTCTTTTGATGGTTCAAAACGAATGTGAATTTTTGACATTTTTTTTACCTCATTTCAGCATCATGCTTCAATCATTGGCAACTTATTGATTTGCAATAATGATCGCGAGTTGTAAAAGGGTTTTGGTCTTAAAAAAATTTCGCATTCGGTTTATTCCATTTTCCATCGAATACTCATTAATTAAATCCTTAAAGCAATGAATCGAGTAATTTCTCCTAAATATCTTTCATGGATTTCATCATTGTCTCTCCTTATTTTTTTTAAAACCTCTTTACATCATTCTTGCTTTTTTCTTACAAATAAAACCAATGAGTTTCAAAAAACGAGATGTTTTTAATTCATGTGATAATTATTTGGTCAAAAGAACACTTAATCAAAAGTTCGTGAGTGAATAATTTTCAATTGAATTTTAATCGGACTGAGTTTCTCATGGATATCTTCTTCTCTTCGGAATCGGCGAAAGCTTTAAATATATTTTTTTTGATAAAATTATCAAATTTTTTTGATATTTTCAATTCATTTTAAAAAAAAGGAGAGCAAAAAAAATGGAAATAACAAACACTCACCTGTATAAGGGGAGAGGCGCACTCGAACCTCCAATAAATATGAAAGATTATTTATATTCGATAATAAAACAGAAAGGTCCCATAACGAGGGGAGAATTAAAAGAATTAACGAACATACCTAGGACAACCCTATACGATACAATTGTCAAACTAATTATTAGCAATAAATTAGAAAAATATTCTATATCAAGCAAAAAAAGAGGACGTCCAAAAGTCTATTATAAAGCTATCTCTTAAAGTAACATCAAAAAAAAGCCGAAATCCCCTCATCATTTAACTTTTTTTTTAATGATTAAGCTGATTAATTTTTGATCTTAAAGAATAAGAAGTTTTTGCCGTTTTTAAGGAACGTATCAACTTTGGTGGGGTTATTGTCAAAATTTGGACGGTTGAGAATTTTTATC
>JALGVI010000165.1 GCA_029838215.1 Candidatus Helarchaeota archaeon
CGCCAATCTCAACTCTTCGGCTCTAGAGTGGCGGGCAAATGTCACCCAAACAAGCTGGACCACGTCCTTTACGGGCTCACATGACATCGACCTGTCAAGCTTTGCCAGCGACCAGACCGTTCAATTCTGGGTTCGTGCAAACGATTCGGCTGATAACAGTCACTCCGTTTTGTATGTATTCACGTTTGATGACACAAATCCCTCCGTTGTTTTGGACGGTCCCGCCAATAGCACCGTGCTTCAGAAACCCGCACTCATCGAACTGACAATCTCTGATGCCAATCTCAACTCTTCGGCTCTAGAATGGCGGGCAAACGTCACCCAAACAAGCTGGACCACCACTTTCACTGGCTCACATGACATCGACCTGTCAAGCTTTGCCAGCGACCAGACCGTTCAATTCTGGGTTCGTGCAAACGATTCGGCTGATAACAGTCACTCCGTTTCGTATGTATTCACGTTTGATGATACAAATCCCTCCATTGTTTTGAATGGTCCCGTTAATGAAACAACGCTTTCAAAACCCTCCCAAATAAATTTGACCATAACTGATATCAACCTTGAAACTGTTGAGTGGAAGGCGAATGTAACCCAAACGACATGGACAAATTCATTCAATGGAACTTTTGACATAAATTTGACGCAATTTTCCACAAATCAGGCAGTCCAGTTTTGGGTTTGGGCAAATGATACAGCAAATAATTCTAATTTGATTAACATTATTCTAACATTCGACGATCAACCTCCAACTAAACCCCAATCACCATCATTTTCCTTTCAAGCGGGTAACGTAATGCTATCTTGGTCTGCATCTTCCGATCAAAGCACCATCTGTTACCAAATATGGCGAAATGGAGAATGTATTGGAACCACGACTTCAACGTCGTATTTAGATACCGATTCTCTTCCTCCCGGAGAATATACTTATCAAATCATTCCAATTGATGAGGCGAATAATATTGGAGAAGCAAATACCATCACGGTCATTATCTCTGGACAACCACCCCTTCTATTTGATCCCATTACGATAATACTGCTGATCGTGATATTGATAGGTGCTCTGGGTGGCGGAGCGGGTGCCATCTTCTTACTCAGAAGGAAACAGAAGACTCGAAAAACTAAAGAAAAGACCTTGAAAAAGTCTGTAAAAACTAAAAAAATCCAGCCTTTAGACTTGAGCGAAATCACTTTATTAGTCATGACATTGGTGAAGCTCTTTTCTCCATTTTTAAAAACAGGTATTTTAACAGGAGAAACTGAAAAATCAAAACCATCTACAAAAACAAGCTCGAAACTAAAAATAAAGAAAATAACATCAGCCCCAGCCGATAAAGAACAAAAGCCCGAGATCAAGAAAGAAACCTCAGAAAAAAGCAAATTAAATAAACAGCAAGATAATGCTCTGAAAGTCTTAAAAATGCGTTTGGCAAGAGGAGAGATTTCGGAGAAAGAATTTATGCGACTCAAAAAATTGCTTCTTGACTGAATTTCAATTCTTTTTTTTCTTTTCCAAATATTTTTTTGAATACTTCGTGACATAATTTTAATATTATCAAGGAATTTGACATGTTTTAAGAGATGATTAAAATTACAAAATTGAAAGTCGGAATTGTTGGCGTCGGGAGGATATTTACACTGAACGTTATGGGATATCTGAATAATCCTGATGCAAAAGTAAATGCAATTTGCGATAAAAATAAGCGTCGCTTGAAAAAAACTGCCGCGGAATATGGTATAAAAAATACATATACGGATTATCACGAGATGCTGAAGGATCCTGATTTGGATATCATTGAGGTCTTGACACCACATTCTTTACATGCAAGAATGGTAATCGAAGCGTGTGAAGCAAGTAAACACGTGAACTTACAAAAAGTTCCTGCGAATACATTGAGTGACATGGATGCAATGATAAGCGCAGCAAGAAGGGCGGGAGTAAAATTTCAAGTTTTTGAGAACTCACGATTTCATCCTCCTTACCTTCGAGCATTGGAACTCGTTGAAAGCGGAATTATTGGTAAGCCTTATGCCGTGAACATACGCACTTGGCGTCATTAGGAATTATGAATTTTTCATAATGTTCTTTAGAGCGGTGATTCCACGGGCTACAATAGGAAAATAGACGAAATAGAAATGTTTTGATTAACTTGGACTCAAGAGCAAGTGATGTTTTTTCATTATTAGAATAAAGAACTTTTCCATGTCCGCCCTATGAAAATCACCAAGAAATTTTGCATTTCGTGGACAAGCTAATTTTTTATTTCAATGCGCATCAGGAAGAAAACTGCTTGAAAAACATAAATGATGCGCAATCAATAACTAAGTTAGTTTAAAAAAAGCAAATGGAAGTAATATAATGACGAGTTCATGGAAAATTGATCTTGGAATAATTATTACAGGTCTGTTCCTAATTATAAGTCCAAGGTTTATAGTGCTAGTGATGCCATATTCTTGGATTGCTGGGTTAATCATGCAGGGTATCGGGATTTCCTTGTTATTAACCTTGAGAAAGGTTAATCATCAGCTTCGTAAAACTTGGACAATCCTGCACGTTTAAATTTTTTCACGCGGTGTTCCCGTGATGACACGCGCTTTAATTAGCACTTTCGCCGCCCTTTTTCAT
>JALGVI010000095.1 GCA_029838215.1 Candidatus Helarchaeota archaeon
GATACCATGTCCGATGACCACAAAAAATCATTTGCAATGGTCGATGTCATAAATAACAAGATTATTGAAAATGAAGCCGAATTGGCAAGCTCACGCGTGAAAACTCAATTCCTTGACGACGCTGATTATGCAGTGGTCTGTTATGGAATGCCCTATCGCAGCGCAATGCGTGCCGTCAAAGATGCACGCAAGGAAGGGATGAAAGTAGGAATTGTCAAGATGGAAGTGATTTGGCCATTTCCCAAGACTGCCATCGCGAAGATTTGCGAAGGCGTGAAAGAACTCTTGATTCCTGAGATCAATCTCGGACAAATGTTCATTGAACTGGAACGAGAGGCTCTTAGACAAAATAGAAAAGTTCATTTGGTAACGCAGATTTCCTATCTACACGAACCTGTTCAAATCTATAGCAAGATGAAGGAGGTCTGGTCATAATGGCATCATTATTAACCGGCTCAAAAGAAGACTTTCCTGAATCGGAAGCCGCACTCCGGACAATGGTCGGGAAGATGATCGGGCAACCCAAGCACATATTTTGTCGTGGTTGCGGATACGGATCAATTGCCGCCAATATCGGCAGGGTTTTCATTAAAAACAATGTAGATGAAGCCAAATATCCCTTCTTTGTCGGTGTTGGGTGTTATTCCGCAATTCCAACGGCTTTACCCGGGCACTCTTTAATGACTCTTCACGGACGTGGATTAGCCGTTGCCACGGGCGCAAAACTGGCTCGACCCTCCATCAAGCCCATTTGCATTTCGGGTGATGGCGATTTACTATCCATAGGAACGAACCATTTCATTCACGCATGCAGGCGAAACATAGACATGTGCGTCATCTTGCTTCATAACAAGATCTACGGAATGACAGGTGGACAGCAAGCACCGAGTACTCCAAAGGGTGCCAAGGCAACAACTGCTCCATACGGTTCTATTGATCGTACAATTGATGCTGTAGAACTTGCAAAGACTGCAGGGGCAACTTATATCGCCCGCTGGACTTGGGCTCAACCACGCAAGTACATGAAATCTCTGGAAACGATTTTATTCGAACATAAAGGGTTTGGACTGCTTGAATTGGTATCGTCATGTCCGACCTACTTCGGTAGAAAAAATGACATGGCTGAACCCATCGATCTCTTCCGGTGGATAAGAAGCAATACGATTCACTTGGACAAGGCAAAAGACATGAGTGCTGAAGAACTCAAGGATAAAATCATCGTGGGTGAGTTCGTGAATACTAAGGTGCCCGAGTATAATGAAAGATATGAAGAACTAATCGCTCGCGTGAGGGGGGCTCGGAAAAAATGAGGAATGAAATTCTCATTGCAGGATTCGGCGGTCAAGGCGTGATAACACTCGCTAAAATCATTGCAGCCGCTGCCATCCTTGAAGAACGCAAATACGCAACTCAAGCCGAAGCATATGGACCCGCGTCTCGGGGCGGCTCTTGCTGGGCTGAAGTCGTTGTAGACGATAAAGACCCTATTGATTATCCACGAGCAATCAATCCGAACATCTTCATTCTACTCTCTGAACTTGCCGCAGGAAAATACAAACGCGCTGCCAGCAAACCCGGAAAGGTAACCATCACCGATCCATTAACGGTAAAAAAACTCAAGATTCGCAAGGGCAAGAAAATCGAGATCGATGCTCAAAGAATTGCTCAAGAAAAATTCGGAATGGGTGTCGTTAGCAACATGATCCTTTTCGGCGCATTCATTGGTCTCTTCCCCGATATCATCTCCGAAGAAGCAGGTCGAAAAACCGTTGAAAAATTCGTTCCTCCAAAAGCATTGAGCACAAACCTTGAAGCATTTGACCTCGGTTTAAAACTTGCGAAAGAACAAGCCGCATCTGCTCAATAAACTCCACTACTTTTTTTTTTAAATGAAATAAAAAAAATGATTTTTAGGATAAAAGACTTCCCAGATGTTCCATAAAGGTCTTTTCGCCGATGGGAATCACGTCCGGTGGAATCTTATCTTCGATTTTTTCCATCTTGATTGCATTTTTCGCACAGTTCGTTGCACAAACACCACAACCAATGCAGGAGCTGAGATCGATGAGCATCTTTTTGCCTTCCGCGTCATGAGTGATTATGCTCATCGGGCACTTTTTCATGCAAAGCTCGCACTCCACGCAAGTATCAGAGTCTATCTTAGGTCGAAAATTAGAAGGTGAAATGATCTTAAAGCCGTGTTTCTTGGTCGGCTTGAGGATGCCGCAATGACACGGACAACAATTGCATATGAATTGAAGATGTTCTCCACCCTTGGAATTTGACGTGCAATGAACAAGACCTGCCTTTTCGGTTTTTTTTAAATAATTTATGGCTTCTTCTTTTGTCAGGGCTCGAGCAAGACCGAATCTTGCCAATGCCTGCGCTCCAATACCCGTTATGAAGCATCCCATTTCCGATGGAGCGATTTCACACGGCTCACCAGTCACTTCGCCAATATAACGACATTGACAAGGAATGACGGCGAAATATTCGCTATTATTTATCAGGTCTTCTACCAATTCGTAAGGCAGGACTTCGTTACGTGCTTCAATAGATTCATTAATTGCGATGAGTCTGTCCTTCGATTCTATTGGCAATAGCGGTCTAAACATTTCAAAATCTTTTCTTATGGCGGGAGGCTGAAGCTCATTTACGTTCTTGAAAATGAATCGATATGCTTCCGCCGCCTTCTCTAAATTCTCTTTAGTATCTTGTCTTGCAATGAAATATGCTTCAAAGATGCCCGGAACAAGCGGTGCAAGCTCGTATTTCGTTCCGTGTTTCACGAGGGTTTTCTTTGCAACGGCTTTTTGGAGAATGGATTTGATCTTTTTTCTATCTAGCCCTGTTTTTTCAGCCAATTCACGGAGAGAAATTGGTTTTCCAATCGATGGAAAAACGGCTAGAATCTTGATGACTTCTTCGTCCCAAAAAACCCTTAACAAGTCATGTATCTTCTGGTGTTTCGGAGCAACAAGAGGACCTACTGCCAATTTCTGCCGGACAATTTCATAATAATCAATTTCGGTCATGATGAAAACCGTTCATATTGGAAAATTTACGTAACATGTAATTGTAAATCCTGTGATAAAAAAAGTTTATTATCCAAGAATTCATCCATTTGCCAAATCAAGCAATTATCATGCTCAGATTTATAAGATCAATTATCAATTGAATCCCATGAAGGAGAAGAGAACTTGACTAAGATCATGTCCATGCACGATGCCATCAAGAAATACGTCCATGATGGTTCATTTGTTTCGATCGGTGCGTGCGGTACGGGTTGTCCATATAATGCCATTCACGAAATTATCAGACAAGAACGCAAGAATCTCAAGGTCATTCAACCCACGTCCATGTTTGAGATTGACCAATTGGCGGGCTGTGGATGTGTGAAGGAGATCATTTACTCATGGAGTTATCGTGCCACGCGAGGATTGCGTGCTTTTGACCGTGCCATTCAGCAATATGACATTACTGTTAAAGATTACACGAATTTTACAACGGCAGCCATGCTAGCTGCAGGAGCCCGTGGCTTGCCTTTTTATCCCGCCAAGATGTCCGTTTATCACACCGATATCTATCGCAGGCGCATTGAAGATGACATGTTTAAAGTAATTGATAATCCATTTAATCCTGGCGAAAAGGTCTTACTGGTTCCTGCCGTGAATCCCGATGTGGGGATAATGCACGTGCAACGCGTTGATGAAGAGGGAAATGCACAATTTTGGGCGGCAAATGGTACCATGCGAGATGGGCTATTATCATGCAAGCACATCATCATCTCTGCGGAAGAAATCATAGAAAAAGAGATCGTTCAGGCAAGTCCAAATTATACTCTAATTCCCGGGTTTCGGGTCGATGCAATCATTCACGAACCATGGGGAGCTCACCCTGCAGGCATGCTCGGGTATTATGAGATGGATAGGCACATGATAGCACTATACACCGGGTCGATCGTTCTGACACCCGTTTCTTTTCAAACGTGGGTTCAAGATTGGATTTTAAGCGTGAATGATCGGGGTGAGTATATCGAAAAATACGCACACACCTATGGCGTCCGTGCGCTTGAAAAACTTCGCGCCCGATCCTTCCCATCTGCTTCTGTTAATCTGGGTTCGACTTTCAGGCTTGAACGAGATCTAATGAATCTCTCCCTTGAAGATATTTACAACGATCCCGACCTGAAAGAATTCACGGAGGAGATAGACGCATGAGCAAGCAAGTAAGAAAAGTCAAGACGAGTTACAACGAAATTCTCTGCAGTGCTGCTGCAAAACAACTTAAGGATGGTGAAGTGGTATTCGTTGGACAGGGATTTCCAATTTTCGCCTCGATGCTAGCCCAGCGATTAGGAACAAAGCTTCATTTAGTGATGGAAGCAGGAATTCTCGACTTTTCACCGTATAGAGCTCCTGTTCACATATCCGACATGTCTGCCATGAAAGGATGCATGTCTTGTTGTGAAATGATTGACGTGTTCACCTTTTATCTCCATCGTGGTTTCATTGATGTTGGATTTCTGGGCGGTGCCGAAATCGATAAGTACGGAAATCTCAACACGAGTTATAAGGGCGATCCAAAAATACCGCGAAATCGCATCGCAGGAAGTGGCGGTGCTAACGAGATAGGTGGATACGCAAAACGAACCGTCATCATAATCCGACACGGCAAGTTCGTAGAAAAACCATATTACATCACCACGCCCGGATACCTTGAAGGTGGAAAATCACGCGAAGAAGCAGGCCTGCCGGGAGGTCCTGAAACGGTCGTGACTCTCAAGGGCATCTTCAAGTTCGATAAAAATACAAAAGAAATGTATCTCGATTCGATTCATCCCGGCGTCACGCTCGAGAAAATTCAAAAAGAAATACCGTGGGAACTGAAAGTCTCTCCAAACCTCAAGACAACACCTCTACCAACGGACAATGAAATTGAAATCATGCGCGGATTCATTCCAAATGTGAGCGTGGGAAAAACCCGCTGGGGCACGATGCAAATCACGCAAATGCGGGACTACATGCAGAGAAAACTTGCCCAATTAAAACAATTAATGCGATGAATCTCTTTTTTCTCGCACGTATTCTTTTTCATCATTAATCAACCTGCTAAACAATTAGTCTTCACGGCTCATCTTAAAAAGGAAGAAAAAGTAAGAAACAAATAGTTAATTCTTGAGAAGACTCATTAAACAAATATATCATCTTGAATTTCGTTTGTATATCTCCATTCCTTCAAGAATTTCACCAAGAATTCTTTTTGTGGTTCCTGTAGCTGAAAAATTTGTGATGGATGCGTTGGAAATAAACATTTTTTACCGAACATCTTGTTTAATGGGCTTGGTTTCATCTTTTTTTTCTATTTCTCATGTAAGGTATCAATTTTTTCAATAGCATAAAAATGTCCCTGAATGCATGGGTTCGTATAATTCTAGGGAGCAATTTAAGTGCCGGTAACTTTATGAAAGGCGGAGAAATCTTGACTGCATCATTAATAAATCCGTGACGTTTCGTAACATTTATGCCCATTGAATGATTTACTAATTCATTAATTTCTAATATGTTGATTTTTTCACCCAATTTTGGTTTTAACATTCTTGCTCCATCTTCAAAAAGTATTGAACAACCCATGCATGGTGTAATTAAAGTTCGAGTTCCTTTATCAAGCATGTTTTGAAACAATTCTTTTTGAGTCTTATATGCGCCGTCTTTCCCGATGAGGCCCCTCAAGTTTAATCCGTATCCATAGGTTTTATTTGCAAATAACCCGCAACAAAGAGCATTTTCTCTATCAAAATCTGTTTTTACCACTTTTACACCGGGTATGCTAGCTAAGATTTCTCTTGGCTCATCATAAATTGGACTGCTCGTTAATTCATTCCTTCGACCAGTAGAACAACTATCGTTATAGGCAACTGTTATTGGGACTTCATTCTTCAATTCAATTTTACCTTCTTTAATTAACTTCAAAATGTATTGGGTAACGTGCATTATTTTCATTGGATTTTGCATTTTTTCTAATTGATTAAAAGGAAGCTCAATTCCATATCTCGTCATATCAAACATATGGACTGTATAGCATCCCGGACAATGAAGTAACAACTCCTTTGGCCTTGGTCGTAAATTCATATAATATTCCAAATCTCTATTTGTTTGATCTATAAACAGATCGAGATATCCAAACATCGCATAAACCATACCACAACAAAAGTTTTCATTCCCAATTGTAATGAAATCAACACCTGCAGCTTCCAAAATCGTAATAATTTGATATACCACGTCTGGAGCTACCCAACTGTGACCGCAACCACCATATAAACATACTTCAGCTCCTTTAGTTGGAAATCTTCGAGCTTTTTCGATAATTCTTCTTTCCTTAAGGTGTTCGGGATCTTTAGAGCTATACCAATCACCAATGATTAATTTTGCTGCAATTGGCCAGACATATTTAAAAACAGGATTATTAATATCTTTAAAAATATGATTTCGAACGAACCTAATAATAAAAGGTGCTTGACCCAATATAACCAAGATTGTTCTTACTACTATGATTAACGCCGATTTTGAAATTTGTTTATCTTTAGGTAATGGACAGGAATTGTTACAATGCTCACATATTCCACAAGTCCAGATATATTTTTTTGTTTTTCTACTCATTTTTTTACTAAAATTCTTGCTTAAAATAAAATCTTTTATTTCTCGCATTATTTTTCGCCCATCTTTTATCGTGTATTTGTGAAAGACGCAATTTTTTATGCATAAGCCACATGCGGTACATGGTTCAATGGCTTTTCTTATGGCGGGTATAAACTTTTTTTTCTCTTTTTTAACATCATATGCAATTTCATTCATCATTCTTTCTCCTCTAATATGAAATAATTTAAAATTCATGAAGATATTCGGGCTTTTGATTTTTTTAGTACAGGTAAAAATACCGTGCGCGTTTTTTTAATGAGTTTAAAGGCATCCTCTGGGCAGTGGTATTCACATTGACCACAACCAATGCATTTTTTTTCATTGATTATGGCTTTACCATTTTTCATTGAAATAGCTAAAATAGGGCAATAATCAATACAATTTTCACACCCTGTACATTTTGAAATATCGGGAATGGTTGAAAGATAATTTGATTTGATGTATAAGGGTATTTGACCTCGGTTATAAGCACCTATAGAATTACAACAATCCCAACAACAATTGCAAATACTTAATTCTAAATCATTCGGATCCATTTTATGATACATTATCTCATGGATTCCCCCTTTTTCCCTAACATCCTTAAGGATTTCTAATGCTTCGCTTTTTGAAATTTCTCTTCCGAGTTTGTGTTTAATGACATGATTTGCGACCTTTCCCAACCACATGTGAGTTTCTCTAGGCAATTTTAAACGACACGATCCGCCTTCTGAAATCACGTGTTGCCTACAAATACAATTACTAACAGCAATATTTCCGTCTTTTCCATATTTTTCAACAATTTCATTAACAGTTCCTGCACGTAATACACTAGTTTCAGGGACATCTATGGAATCATTAACATTAATTGTTCTGTCCTTGGATTGCTTTGATTCGACTTTTGCAATACTCCAAAAGGGTCCTCCTATTTTATAATACATGTTTAGAAGAGTACGTCCTCCTATAAAATTAAATTTTTCAAATGATTTGAACAATTTTGTCAAGCTTTTTAAAAACTTAGTGTCTTGAGGCGTTTCATTTCCCTTAGGAATTTGTAATTCAAATAATCCAACCATCATGGGAGGCATTTCAAAAAGATCTTCTCCATTACTTGAACTAGTTGACCATATAAAACCTTTTTTGATCAAATTTTCAAAGATTTTCGGAAAATTGTCTTCTGAGACTCCATAAAGTGCTTCTAATTCTGCTCTCTTATAACTATTTATTCCCATTTTTAGTAGAAAATCTATTTCTTCAGAAGTTAATAATGTATCTAAAACATCAATTACAGATTTAATTAATGAAGTTGGAATGGGCCGATTAGATTGTTTGTTCATTAAATCGGCTACTTTTTTTAAATTTTTTCTCCTATTTTTATCCATTTTAATTTTTCTCCTAAAATTTATAAATTAGCCTTTCCATTTTGACTTTTCTTTCCAATTATTGGGTACTGGACCTTCTATTGGTATCTGTGGCATTGGATATTCCATCTTTTTAAATGCCTTGAATAATTTAGTAAACGCAGATCGAATTAAAAAGCCCATTCGTTTCCTTAATGGTTTTTTCATTTTATCTCCAAATGCAATTAAAAGATCATCCATACCATATTGCCATTTATGTCGAAGATGCATGATTCTTGTGAGTGAAAGTCCTATAAAACAGCCAGGGCAATTAACTATCCCTCTTCTTATTCCTGCATTTTTAAGTTCTTTATATTTGATTTTTTGACCTCCTAAAATGCTCCTTATTAATTTTTCAGGTCTCGCAGTCGCACTTGCAACACCACATGAAAAATTTTTGTCTCCATGATGTTCAAGCTCAACGATTTCTACACCTGCAACCTCATAGATTTTTCTCAAATTTGATTGAAATTCCGGTCCCAATTCACTTACATAACAAGATTCCGAAATAGCTGCCTTATAATTAAGTGGATTCTTAACTTCTAATTCTCCTTTTTCATATTTTTCTAATAGCCATTCATATAAAGAAATTAGTTTAAATGATAGTTTTTTACCATATACATCCGGTAGAATCTTAGATAAATAATTATAACAAGATCCGCAATAACAAACCATTCTTTCAATATCTAATTCCTCAAATCTTTTCAAAGTTCTTTCTATTGTTTCAGTATAACATTGCCATCCCACTATTCGATATGCTAATTCCCCACAACAAATATCCGAAGGGCCATATTTTGGTAAATCTTTTAGTACTTCGGAATTTTCTATATCATAACAAGATACTTTACCAATACATCCAATAAATAGCGCGTCTTTGGTTCCTGCAGGTGGTGGTTTTTCCCACTTAATTAAAATTTCTTTCTCCTCTTTTTTTAATCTCGCATACATGTCCTGCATAATAGATCCTGTAGGCATGTTATTGATCAAATATGTCATGAAATAAGGAATTTTTCCATTTCTTTTTTCAATTAATCTTTGCAAAATAAGTTCATGAGGTCGTAATCCTTCAGGACAGAATTGATTACAGTCAAAACAAGCCGCACACTTTTTAAAAACTAATTCTGCAGGTTCTCCAGCAAGTAAATGTTTAATTTCAGAAACTGCATCTTCCTTATCTAATTCCAAATAAGGACATTTCATTAAACATTCTCCACATTGAGTACATTTACTCCAATCACAACAATCCATGTAAGATTTATTCATTTCTTTTCATCTCCTTTTTTTAATTCATTTTTTTTTCCCTTAAATTGATTTTTTTTATCATGAATGAATTTTAAATCCTTCTTTGAATAATCTCAAAAAACGCAATTTTGAAGGCAAATCTCACATCCCGTGCATTTTTCATTTAATTTCCTCAAAGCAGGTATTATTTTTTTCTTTTCTTCTTTAATATTATAATCTGAAATTTGAAATGGTTTCACTCTCCCAACCATTCAATCTTCAAAAACGGTTTAGTGCTCTCAATAATTTAAAATTATCCTTTTAAAGATTTTAGTCGGATTTTTTCTTATTTTATTGTTTCTTATTACAAAAACCTTCATTTTATTAAAAAAAATGAGCTTTTTGTTACGAAATATGTTAGAAAATATGTTATAAATGAGCTAGTGAGAATATTGACAATAACTTTACTTTTTTACACTACTCTTTAATTTTTTGACTTTTAAAATCGCTTTCCATCAAGAAATAGATTAAATACAGTGCTAATTCAATAAGACCATTTCCTTTATCACTTAATTCATAAAAAACGGTTGGAGGTCTCGTATCTTGCATTATTCGATTAATTAACCCTAAATCTTGAAGAAATTTTAGACTATCTGATAAAGTTCGAGAAGAAATGGTTTTTAAGTGCCTCTTCAAATCATTGAATTTTAATCCTTTATTAGTAGTTAATTCCCATAATATCTCCAAATACCACTTTCGAGTCATATGCCTTAAAACATTTGAAAAGAATTCAATTTCTTCGAATTTTTTTTCATCATCATGATTAATGTCCGCAATGTGGTTATCTAAGAGAAATCTCATGTTTTTTCTTGCATTCTTAATAATATCTTTAATTGACTCAAGATTATCTGATTTAAATAATTCCATGTCATAAAATAAATTTGATTCATTTTTAACTGTTATTTAATAAAATAGAGATTTTTTCAATTCCTTGGATTTTTCGAAAATCAAAGAGACCTTATAGTTCATTCGACATTATTCCTCACGCATTGAAGGGTTAATAATCTTTCCATTCATTTTCTGGAGGGGCAATTTCAAATTTGTCCGAGATCCCTCAAGGAACCTTGTTTCTTTTATTCTTTGATTGAAAAGCACGCTTTCCTCACGTCCATTCACGTGAAAGCATTCAAATACCGATAAAATAAAATAAATTAAAAGATTTTATCCGATCAGGTTAAATTTAAGGTTTTTATATGTTATTTATAAACATTTTGAATTGTTCTATTACTGATATTTTAACTTATATGAGAAATTTAATAAAATAGGTGATTTAATGGCAGAAAAAAAGGTCTATAATGGTGGAGACGTTTTGATCAAGGCTCTTTTGGCAGAAAACGTGCGGTATTTATTCGGCGTGCCCGGTGGTCAAATCCTTAACATGTATGACGCAATATACAAATGGGGGCGAGAAGAAGGCATTGATACCATAATGTTTCGCCACGAACAAGGTGCTGCACATGCTGCTGACGCATGGGGGCGTGTTACAGGGACTCCCGGCGTGTGTTTTGGAACCGTTGGGCCGGGTGCATTGCATCTCGTTCCTGGTGTGGGTGCTGCATGGAGCGATAATATTCCCGTTGTTGCCATCGTGCCGCAAGTCAGTAAAGAAAAAGCGGATAGGATGACACTACAAGGCGACCTCGACCAAGTTACGATGTTCAAGCCCATTACAAAGTTCCAAAAGAGCATCGATGAGATCGAAAAAATACCTGATGCTGTTCAAAAGTGCTTCCGCGAAGCCCTATCAGGGCGCCCCAGACCCGTCTTGCTGGAAATCGCTGAAGACGCGTTTTTAGCCAAGACTGAAGACCTAAATATTGTTGAACCGAATAAGTACAGATTCACGGGAAGAATTGGAGGCGATCCCGAGCTTGTCAAGAAAGCCGTCGATCTCTTGCTGGCTGCAAAAAAGCCGCTCCTTGTCGGAGGCGGAGGCATTAACATGGGATTTGCTGAAAAAAAATTCACCGAATTGGCAAGCTTATTGAACTGTCCTGTTGCCACTTCCGTAATGGGCGTAGGTAGCATCCTGAATAATGACCTAAATGTCGGTGCCTCATTGACATCGTCAGGCGTGGCAAGGGCAATGACAACAGCGGATGTCATTCTGGTCATTGGTTGCAAGATCTCATACACGCTCGGATTCGGAGACCCCCCCTTATGGAACCCCGAAGCAAAAGTGATTCAAGTCGATATAGATCCCGGAATCATCGGGAAAAGTCGTCCCGTTGACGTGGGAATCGTGGGCGACGCATCTCTCGTGATCGAGCAGATCATCAAAGAAATCGGAAATCGGAAATCAAGTGCTGACGACTCGTGGCTCAAATCCCTACAAGATGCTAAAAACGCAGCATTTCAAGCCATCACCAAGAAAGCCCTAAAAGAACGAACACCGATGAGACCCGAACGCATGATCAAGGAAGTCTTCGAATTCATGAACGATGATGCAATATTGATAATCGATGG
>JALGVI010000027.1 GCA_029838215.1 Candidatus Helarchaeota archaeon
TCAGGCACGGATCCTTTTAATAATTTCTCCCATTCTTCAGTCTCGACAAACTTTTCGAGAAGATTGGTTTGTAAAATTCCCTTGATTTCGAGATTTTGATGGGCAATTTTTCGTTCCATTATTGGTATGATTGAATATTGAAGTTGGTCAGAGATGGCCCATATGAACTCTCTTGCATCCTTGATGATTTGAGACCATATTTCTATGTTTTGCATTGTTTGAGTCAGAAGTTGACAATTTATCAATTGTCCCATTGTAAACATGAGTTCGGGAGGGATTGAGGTCATGTCGTGGGTGTTCAAGAATTCGAGATGTTGCACGGTGAACTCAAAGAAATGAAGAGTTTTGTGTATGATTTTACCGAAATTCGTGCGAAAAAATGTTCCATCCAGATTTTTTTGAATTAATTGGAGGTTCAAGAGCCTTTTCAAATGTCTGGTGATTTCTGGACCGGGCAAGTTAAGTCTTCTTTCCAGTTGAGAGTGTTTTCTCGGCTCTTTATTCAATTCCTTGAAGATATTATAGCGTCCTTCGTGTGAGAGCTCGAAAAATAAATCAGTGATTTTCAAGTCTAACGTCCTCAAATCCTCAAAACAGAATTATTTTGTTTAGTTCAGTTTAAACAATTTAAGTCTATTTATTTTTTTTCGTGGAATCAAAATGGGATTTCATGAGAGACTTTTGTGCATGAGATGAAGATGAAGGAGATCGGAGCGAGTTCGATCCGAAAAGGACATTCAGATTGGTTTTAAGACGACATTTATTAGAGAGGTAAGATGAATTCAATTCGATTGTTTTTCAATATTTTAGACAAAGCAAGAAAAGGGAAGAACATGACATTACAAAAAAAAGTCATAATAATAACTGGAGCCTCAGAAGGAACTGGTAAAGCGATTGCGAGCTTGTTTAATGAAAGTGGAGCTAGTTTAATACTCGCCGATAGTGTCGAACCAGATTTTGGTGAGAAGAATGCGGTATTTCTCAAATACGACCCGCTAGACATTTCCCAACATCAAAAATTGGTCGAGACTGCAGTTAAAGAATTTGGTCAGCTTGATGGTATTGTTAATGCAATGAGTGCGTGTGTCTCGAAGAAGGTGGCGAAGTTGGACCTTAAAGTCTGGGATTTTCTGATGGATTACAACTTTAAAAGTTTATTTTTCTTACTACAAGCCGTTGCAAGGCAAATAATCGCACAAGGAACGAAAGGAACGATAGTGAATCTCGTTACTTTGGCTGCCTTGTCAGGAACTGAATCGGTTTCGGCTTTTTCTGCAAGTCAAGCGGCAAGTTTGAATTTGATTAACACCTTGGGTATCGAACTCGCAGAGAATAATATCAGGGCTAATACTATTTCACTCCCGTATGTTGATTTCTCCGCAAACAAGGCGGGCGACGTGTTCATGGGAAAGGACCCAGAAAAAATTAAGAAAATGGCTTACGTTTTCTCGCCCATGATGGAGCTTATCGACCAGGCTCAAGTGGCAAGGATCGCTCGGTTTTTGACTTCGGATAATTCGGAACCAATTACAGGACAGACGATTAACATCATTGATGATGAGCTTACGTCCATTCGAAATATATTAACAAAAAAGAGGTTGAAGGCGTGATGATCATGAGGTTGAAGGATCAAGTTGCGATTGTAACAGGAGGAGGAACGGGGATTGGGAAAGGCATTGCCTTGAGATTGGCTGAAGAAGGAGCAAATGTTGTAATAGCGGATATTGATGAAGAAACGGCTAAAGATGTCGTAGGAGAGATTGAAAAACTTGGGAGACAAGCACTCGCGGTAAAAACGGATGTCACGGATGAGCAAAGCGTTGCGAATCTCATCGAAAAGACCATGGAGAAGTTCAATCGAATTGACATCTTGATGAGCAATGCAGGCGTTTCCAGGATGGGCAAATTTATTGACATATCAGAGAAAGATTTCGATTTTAACATGGACGTTAATGCTAAAGGTGCTTTTCTTGTATCGAAAGCGGTTTCTGCGGTCATGAAGCAACAAAAATCAGGAACTATAATTTTTACAATTAGCATGGCTGGTAAGTGTGGCACGCCTCTTTATGCGCACTATAACGCGAGCAAGGCAGCCCTGTTAGCATACATGCAAGCCCTTGCCATGGAGCTTGCTCCAAACATCACGGTAAATGGTGTCTGCCCGGGACTCGTAAGAACATCCATGCACGAGAGAGAGATCAAGTGGACTGCAGAGTTGCGCGGCATGTCCGAAGAAATGGTGGCATCAGAATACGTTGCAGGAATTCCCCTTGCACGCATTGAGGAACCTCAAGATGTAGCAAATTTAGTGGTTTTTTTGGCTTCGAAAGAAGGTCAATACATCACGGGTCAAGCCATTAACATTACCGGAGGCATGATCCTGAGAAGATAAATGAAAATAGAATAAATTAAAAGGAAGTGAATAAATTTGGTGGATTTAGCAAATAAGAAAATTGTTGATTTATCAAGAATCATGGATCCAACGGATCCAAATCATGCAAGAGAAACCCAATGGAATAAAGCGCGAGGGCACATTCCTCCTGCTGTAATTCCCGAGGAGGAGATTAAAGTTGAACCATATATCTTCGTGCACGATCGCTGCATGTGTGAATGGCTAACGATGTGGAGCCATGCCGGAACTCACATTGAGATTGCCATCCATCAATACATGTTCGGTGCAACGGACATCCCAAAGAAAATGAACTACTCGATCATAGACATTCCTCCAGAGAAACTCTGTGGAGAAGGATATGCAATTGACATGACTTTCGTCTGCGATGAGAAGAAAGAGAAGGACATGTCGATCGTTCAGGATCGCTGGGAGCGTTTCAGCGTGTCAGGACCACAAGTTCTCCCTGAGGACATCGAAGAGTGGGAGAAAAGGAGTAATGCACACATCGAAGAAGGTGACATTGTCTTTTTCTATACTCGAAATGAAGTCCCGAACATTCCCATAATTCCTGAAAAAACCGCCAAGTATTTGATTAAAAAACGAAAAATCAAGATGGTTGGAACAAACGACGAGACCATTGTTTATGGTGCTTTGGGACATCAGTATTTCCACGAAAAGAAGACACCAGTAGTTGAAATGTTGACAAATTTGGAAAAAATCGGCACGCAGCGGGCGTACTTCTTCATTTCAGCACTTCCGATCAGGGGAATCGGTGGCTCGCCGAGTCGGGTTCTGGCTTTCGTAGATGAAATCATTGGCGAGGAAGAAAAAAACGAGTAACTTCGAGAATGATATTCTTTTCTCAATTTTTTTCTATTAATGGTAGTGGTTTGCTAAAAAATTTAAAACGATAAGAAACGGAGTGGGATGAATTGTCGGAATTTATCTTCATGCTGACATATGACGATGTCACCAGAAAGGATGCACTTGAGATCTATCAGGGAATTAGAGACATCAAGGGTTTAAAATTTGTTGGATTCAAAAATATTGGCTTGGAAATGGATGAGTACAAGAAATTGGTGAAAATGATGAAAGATGATGGCAAGACGATATTTTTGGAGGTTGTTTCTGATTCTGAAGAGGCGAGCATTCAATCAGCAAGAGTCGGTTTGGAGCTTGGAGTGGATTATCTGATCGGAACATTCAAGCAGTACATTCCTGCGACCTTACAAGAAGTCAAGGGAAAACCAATCAAGTTCATGCCTTATATCGGTGAAGTAGTCGATCACCCTTGTATCTTGAAGGGTAGTATTGAAGAAATGCAAAAAGATGCAAAGGAAGTAGAGTCCTTAGGAGTGGATGGAATAAACCTATTGGCTTACCGCCATGAAACAATTGACGTGGAAGAATTAATCAAAAACATCATGGCTGTAATGAAGACTCCATTGATTGTAGCAGGTAGCATTAAAACGCCGGAACAAATAAAAAAAATGAATGAACTAAACGTTTGGGCCTTCACGATTGGCGGAGCAATTTTTGATAAGAAATTCGTGCCAGATGGCTCGTACGCTGATAACATCAAAGCAGTCTTAAAACTGCTATAATATTTCAAATTTTTTGATTTGGGGATGAGATGATGTTCCAATAAACAAGACAACTTCTATAGGAAGATGCGACTCATGGCGAATAATCTCTTTTTGGCCGTGTTGTTAGGGGCGACACAAGCAATTTTATTAAATCTTGGAAAAGGACTACAAAAAAATGCGTTTATGGGAGAAGAGGAATTATCTAAAAAGAAAAAAAGAATAAATCAACTTTTATGGGTTTTTGGAACCATTCTTATCGTGATTAGCACGTTTGTATTGATGCAAGCGGAGATATTTGGTTATTTATCCGTGATTGCTTCAATGACGGGACTGGGCATCATGAGCGTGACGCTATATTCTTATTTTATTTTACATGAGAAAATCGGAAAGAACGAATTGATCGGCATTTGCTTGATAATAACGGGTACTTTTATCGTTCCTTTATTCTCAGGTATCAGCTTAGGAGTGGGAATAAGCTATACGGGAATGCTATTTTATGCCATAATTCTAATCGCAATTTGCTTTATAATTGGACTCATTTCAACCAGGCAAAAAAAATCCATTTTCGGAATAAGTTTTGGAATCATTTCAGGAATTGTTGGTGGCTTATCGGTGGTTTTTCAATATTCAGCCATGCGATTCATTCCTGGTGAGGATTTATTTGCGAATTTTGGTATCGTGATTCTTCTATTTCCTGCAAATTTGTTTTTCTTATTTTTTGTCATTGGAGGTGCTTTGGAGTTTTTAATAACCCAATACGCATTTACTAATGGGAGAGCTGTTGAAGTGGTTCCCGCAAATCAGAGCTTCTTCATTATCGTTCCAATAATCGGTGGTATAATCATATTCGGCGAAATATTCAATGCATTTCAAATATTTGGTTCGATACTCGTGATAATTGGTGTCATTTTATGCACGGCATTTAAGGAATCAGTAGAAGATGGGAATGGTGCTGCGGGATCCGTTCAAAAAGAATTGAATTAGGCGATATTAATGAGCGAATTAAAAGTCATAAGAAAAAATGAAGCGAAAAGTTGGCATGAAGATGATGAATTGTGCCACCTTTATCGAGAAGATGACCAAATGGTATTTGGTACTTCTTATTTAGAACCGGGAAAAATCGGGGCAGTTGATCCCGGTCATGCAAATGGAAAGGAAGTATTCTATTGTGCGTTGGGAAAAGTAATTGTCGAATTCTCCAAAGGGACGACAATTGAGTTGAGTGCGGGTGATGCGGTCATCATCCCTGAAACAGAACCTCATAAACTGATCAATAAGTTTGACGAACCGACCTTGATCGTTTGGTCTCTTGCCCCACCTGATCCAAAATAAAAATTAGGACTGGTGAAATTCATGGATGAGTACATATTAGCTTTGGATGCGGGCACGACGGCATCAAAGATTTCTCTTTTCGACACGAAGGGTAGATTGTTGGCGATCTCAACCCAAGAATATAAATTATTGACGCCCACCGCTCTATCTGTTGAGCTTCCTACGGAGAAATTTTGGAATGCTTTTAAAATCGGCACGAGCGAAGTCCTGAAACAATCTAAAATCGATCCAAAACACGTTAAAGCCTTTAGTCTATCTGCACAAGGTGAGACGTTCATTCTCATAGATAAGGAAGGAAATCCACTACGAAATGCAATATCTTGGATGGATAATCGAGCTCAAAAGGAAGCAGAAATTCTATCCAAAGAATTTCCAGAAGAAGAAGTTTACAAGATAACGGGACAAGTTTCGATCGTGCCAACGTGGCCCGCTGCCAAACTTTTGTGGATAAAAAATAATGAACCTAAAGTCTTCGAGAGAATTTCGAAGATTCTATTGGTAGAAGATTATCTAATATGGAAACTGACTAACCAGTTTGCTTGCGAAGGCTCTCTAATCTGCTCGACTGTTTATTGGAACATCACAACAGAGAAATGGTGGGACGAGATGCTGGACTACTTGGGCATTGCACGTGAGCAATTACCGGAAATAAAGCATTCAGGAGAGGCAGTCGGTAACATCACGGCTAGTGCAGCAAAAGAGTTAGGGGTAACGACAAATGTAATGGTTTCAATGGGTGCATTAGATCAAGCCTGTGGAACAATCGGTGTGGGTAATGTCAAACCAGGGATTTTCACGGAAAATACAGGAGCTGCTCTTGCGATCTGTGCGACTCAAGATAAATCAACTCCAACATTTGATCCAAAGAGGCGGATGCCCGTCCACTATCATGGAATTCCAAATCGGTACATGTTCCATACTTTCACGTCAGGTGGCATGGTCTTGCGATGGTATCGGGATAAGTTTTGCCAAACAGAAATCAATTTGGCGAAAGAAAAGGGGAAAGATGCATATGATCTCATCGCCGAGATGGCAAATAATGTTCCGGCAGGTAGCGAGGGATTAGTCATGCTACCTCACCTTCAAGGAGCAATGGCACCTGAAGATAATCCAAAGGCTAGAGGAGTTTTCTACGGATTTACTCTCAAACACGGAAAAGGTCATTTTGCACGTGCCATAATGGAAGCCATAGCATTTATCGTGAGGAGGAATCTGGACATTATTGAGGATTTGAAGATCAAAGTCGATGAAATTCGCGTGTTGGGCGGTGGAGCCCGCAGTGATGTCTGGAATCAAATAAAAGCAGATATAACGGGAAAGAAATTATTACGCACGGTAAATGAGGAAGCCGCGTGTCTTGGTGCCGCAATTTTTGCTGGAAAGGGAGCAGGGATCTATGCCAATATCGAGAAAGCCGCTAATCAAATGGTTGCCATAAAAACAGAGTATCAACCCAACAAGTCCAACATGGAGACTTATGGGAATTCATATCAGAAATACATTAAATTATACGAAGATCTTTGCGATTTATTTGCCAAAGAAACAGTACTGGAAGAATGAATTCATCATTTGAGGGATTGAAATGGAAGAGAAAGAGACCATCAAGCAACAAATGCAGTTTATCATTCAGGATATCTGCGATAAGATAGGACCAAGACCACCGTGTAGTGATCAAGAAGCCCAAGCTGCAATGTACATAGAGAATGAACTAAAAAAGTGTGTTGATGAAACAAAAATCGAGAACTTCCATTGTCATCCGGGATATTATCAGAGGATGTTCCAACTTCCAATGATTAATCTCGTGATTGCAACCGTTGTTTATTGGATTTTCTTTTTCATTCCATTCTTTCCTTTTCTATTCGTGGCATTAGGACTTGTCGCAGCATCCGTAATTATAATACAAACCAATCTCCTGCGGAATATCGAGTTGATAGATCGGTTCTTCAAGAAGAAAAAGTCTACAAACGTTTTTGGAAGGATTAAACCGAAGGAGCAGGTAAAGCAAGTGATCGTGATAGGCGGTCATCATGATTCACATTGGGAATTCACGTTACTGAGAAAAAATGCTCAAATATATGGACTATTAATGGCTTTTCCAGTCATTTTTAACCATTTAATGGTCGGAATTTTCATTTTAAAGGTCATCTTGTTTTTTCTATTTACTCCGTTCCTATTTTTTCCTTTAATAGACTTGATATTTTTAATAATCTTAACAGCCCTTAGTCCGATCTTAATTTATACTTGTCTGAACGTCCTCTCAGATCTCCCTGTAATGGGTGCTGACGATAACTTGACTTCTATTGCCGTCTTGCTATCCATTGGAAGGCATTTAAAGAGTTCAGGGCGTCTGAACACGACAGAAGTTTGGCTTGTTTCCCACGGATGCGAGGAAATCGGGGATCGAGGCAGCAAGAGATTCTCTAAAAAACATCATGATGAATTAAAAGATGCTTACGTCATAAATATCGACATGGTGGGCGGCAAAAATTCCAATTTAAAAGTGGATGTCGTGGAAGAAGTCTACATGATTAAATTGTGCAAGGAACTTGGCTTAAAAATTGCAGAAATCGCCAAGGATTTATCCATTCCGATTCAAGTAGGTGGCATTGAGGCTTTTACAGATTCCATGGCTTATAGCAGGAATAAAATCAAGGCCTGTTCGATCGTGGGCATCCCAACGCACGGTTTTCCCGCTCATTATCATACTCGTGAAGATACAATTGACAAAATTGAGTTCGAGCATCTATGGGATTGTTATCGAATACTATTTGAATTCATCAAGCGCGTGGATGAGGAAAGAATATCAATTCCGGGTTAGACGTTGGAGCGTTGATAACAATCTTTGAGTAGGTCTCCAAGATTCTTGAATTCAGGCATCTCGACCTGAACCTTGTTAATATTCAACCCAACAAGTTTCTTGAGTGCGGTCTTGTCAGCATTGACTTGCAGAATTATTTCATCAGAAATTAAAAAATCGGCGTTTTCTGGAGCATGATGCACCAGGCAAAGACCTTTTTTGATCTTGATAAATGTTCGTTTGATGTTTTTTTTATCTCGTTTTCTGAAATTCCAATCATCTTGCTTGTATTCACGTTCCACTTCTTCTAAAATTCGGATTTCGGATTCCGTGAGTTCGTCTTCAATTAATTTGCATTCGTTAACGCTTTCAAATGCTTTTTTTAATCCGAAGATGACTTCATCGAGTGAAGTCGGCGTGTTCATTTCTCTATTCAAGGTCGTGATGTTTTTCTCGAGTTCATTCCTGAGCATGTTACGGAATGTTTCACTTGGAATGTTGAGAGCATTACTGAACTTGAGCAAATCAAAATCCAAAAGTATGTTTCCCACGACAACACCTGCGTTTTCGATCGAAGCTGCTGCCGTGCCCGAGATTTTTCGTTCATTCACGACGATTTCATTATAGTTTACCCATGAATTTAACCCAATATTCTTGAGATAAACATCTGGAGCTCTTAAAGAAATTGAATAAAGACTTCTAATCGGTGAAGGAAATCCATGACCACTAAGAATTACATTGAAAAACACTTGATCCTTTTCGAGGAGAACCAGCCCACCTCCAGCCATCCTACGAACAAGCTTTATGTTATTTTTTTTACAATAATCCAAATCAACTTCTTCGTAAAAGTTCTGGTGAAATCCACAACATAGACAACTCCCTTTTATAGTTGTCAATAGTATCACATTTGTATCAGGAGTCTCAGAAACCGCCATTGCCATGGCATGATAAATTGCTTGAGATCTCACGGGGTTCAAATCTCGAATAGCCAGTAATCGCCACGATTTTTTAGGCATGAATATCAGCCTAAATTCAAATATTTCTCAAGATAATATATGTATTGAAATAATAAAAAAGAGAGGAAATTAAGAATTTTGCAGTTTTTCGATCAGTTGTTTCATTTTTACATTATGAAACTTGAGCCCTAGATCGTTGGAATCTGCTCCTTGAGCCAGTGCGAGAAGTTCTGTTAGATACAAGACAGGCGTGTTAAAAATGCATTGATATCTGTAAACATGATGTCCTGTCCTTAGATTTAAAATAGGAACTTTTCAACATATTAAAAGAACAGGAGGTGATAAAAAGTGGTTGCGAAGGATGACACGTTAGACTGTCTCGGATTACTCTGCCCCGCTCCGATCGTGAAACTCTCGAAAAAAATTCGAGCAATGGACGCAGGTAATGTTCTTGAATTGATAGCTGATGATGAAGGCGCTCTTGAAGATGTTCCTGCATGGTGTCGGAAAACTGGGAATGAGTTATTGGAAACAGTAACTGAAGGCGATACTTACAAGTTCTACGTTAAAAAAGCATGATTTTTCAATGACTAATTTTGTTTTTTCACAAATTTTTTTATAATTTCAGCAATTTTTTCGGGTTTTTCATACATGACAAGATGTCCAGGACCATTGATTATTTCCAAAGTTGAGTTTGGGATTTTCTCGTGAAGATAAGTAGAATATTTTGGAGGAGTCATGAAATCGCTTGACCCAACCAAAATTAAAGTGGGCAACGTAATCCGATCAATTTCGGTCATGACATTAAATGCATTGCACGATTTAAAATCCGCCATTACGGTTTCGGGCTTCATCAAGGGAGCAGATTCTTTTATGAATTCCTCTACTTTTTCTTTTTGATTCTTACGAAAATCCTTGGAAAACATGAAATTTGCGGTTGAAGCAAGATAATTAGAAGGATTTTTGTTTAGAAATTCAAAAATGACGGGAGAGACTTTGAGTTTCGCGCCTGTTCCAATTAAGATGAGACCGCGAATCTTATTGGGGTTTTGCAATGCATATGTCATGACGATTGCACCACCCATCGAATGCCCGCAAAGTATCGGCGGGGATGGAAACAGGGAAATTACATCATCAATGTCTTTTACGTAGGATTCTATTGATAGAGGTTCACGGCTTGAAGAATTCCCATGACCGCTCAGAGAAATAGCAATGGCATTACAAAAATTAGCAAGCGGTTCCAATAGTGGAATCCAGTGTTGACACGTGCCTCCTGCACCATGAATGCAAAGAATTATGGGGTTTTCGGGATTCGGATTATCTTCATAACTGGCAAGATATTCAATTTTTTTGCCGTTAATGTCAAAAAATGCCATTGAAAACACTTCTTCATCAAGGAATCAGGTTTTTTTAAAATAAAAAAGAATCGGTGATTGCAAGTTTTTCTTTAAGAATGGAAATCCGGTAATTCAATAAGTAACAAATTTTTCACTTTTCAAATCTTCTAGCATGTTTGCCAAAATACCGGTAATGAATTCCTTGGGTTTTCTAGTTCTTTGAACGCAATAATCGATAATGTCTGCAATCGAATTGTTGCCGTTACATTTCCGCCAGACACAATAGACAAGCGGGTATATAGTTTTCTCTTTTCCTTCTTCGTTCTTTAAGATGATTGATCGCGTGGAGAGTTCGATTCCAACTCGCTCTCCGTGGCGTTTGGGTTTAATGCTAGGATCCATTGGCAATACTCTCTTGGTTGAAATTAATTGCTATAATTTTTAATTGGTATTAAGATAATTTTAGAATTTAGATTCTAAAATAATATACGATTTCAAGTCTTATTTTTATTCCGATTGAATGCTTGTAGAGAAAAGACTATTTCATTTGATCTACGGAATCTTCCTACATGAGAAAGATTATATTATATAAGTTTCAGATAATTAAGTTGGAGATTTCTTGTGAGTTTTTTATCAGGTTTTTAGCGTGTTGAAAATGTCCGGGAACAAGGAAAGACCCATTCCGATCAAAATATACTGGCCAAAGAAGAAGAAGAAACGGATTGTTGTCGAAGAATACATTAAGGAGAATCGACCTTTACCTATCATGATTAATTGGCCTCCATCTCCCGTCCCATTTCAGCAACCTCTTGAGGATTCGAGCTTGGGAACGATGAGTGTTTCTACAAGGGCAGAAGAACAACAAGTTGCGGACGTGCAGACTTCATCATTGCCTTCATCGGTTCAGGTCAGCCATGCAGAAGCGGGTGACGCGATTCAATTAGGTGGAGGAATTATTCTGAAACGTGAATATGATTACGTGGGAGGAGATATTCGTTTCAAAGTAGCCGTTCAAAACGTGTCCAAGACAGTTCTCACAGATATTAACGTCATTCTCAATCCAACGAGTCAGTATGAGGTTTCTGAAAGAATAAAAATGATTAATTTCTTGAAACCAAATGAGACGAGGGGTGTAGATTTCATGTTGACGCCTCTAACTTGCGGGAAATCAATGATTTATGGAACTGCCACGTATGTTGATCCATTTGGAAATCCGCATTCTGCAACGGTACAACCGAAGGAGATTTGGGTCAAATGTCCTCTTGTCAAGGCAAAAACCGTGGAAGAAAATAGGATTGCACAATTGAAGAAAACGCTCCAAAAAACGTTTACGACCATTGAGATTTCGGGCATTCCAAAAACACAGGCTTTTAAATCTGCAAGAGAACAGGTTGCAGCTCTTGATGTTGCGGAAGTATTTGTTGATGAAAAGAATTATCAAGCGACATTTTCGGGGATTGCTAAAGTTGGTGGTGATGAATTACTCGTGGAGTTAGAAGTTGGAAAGGAGATTTCTCTTGAAGTTTATACAAAGGATATTCGACAAGCCACGGGATTTTTAGCCTATATCAAGAATTTAATTAATTTATCAATAGATGTGGTCAAAAAGCTTGGAGTTAAAGTCGAAAAAATAAGCGAGCAGGTTTTAAATTGTTTCGATATTAACCAGCGTATCGTTGAGTTATGCAATTCATGCCGGTGCGAAGGAAACGTGGATGACATTCTCATTCTCTTGAAAGAAATCAACGCAAAAAATCGAACTTATTTTGAGAATTGTCCTCTAGTTGAACCCATAGATAAGTGGATCAAGACCTTGGATGAAAAGAATGGTTTGTCTCAACCAATTGACTTGAGAATGGCCGCAGACCTGCAGTATGAATCCATTTCGGAGTGGATGCCGTATTACAGGGATCAAGCAGAAACAAACATTAAAATTTACAACGAGACTTTCTCGGATTATTCTGAAGTTTCAGATAAAATGGACAAGGGAATCAGGAACATGCGAAAAATCATGGAGGAAATTGAAAGAAACTATTCGACTTGGGTCATTCGCTATTTAATGGTAATAGAGAAGAGAGCAGGCTTGACAATATTTTCTAAGAAATTTGGTACTTTTGAAATGGATACGGATCTTGTCAGTGGGTTTTTAACGGCGATCCAAAGCTTTGGAATGGAAGTGACAAAAAAAGAGACATCCATGCGGAAGCTTTCTTATCAAGATTTTGAAATAGAAATTGAAGAAGGGGACTATATCAGGGCAGCTCTTGTCTTGCAGGGAAAAATAACAAAATATCTCGTTAGAAATCTTTTTGATTACTTGAAAAAATTTGAGAACACGTTTGTAGATAATCTTCAGAATTTTGATGGTAACATAACGACATTCAGTTCGGCGGATGAATTCACGGAGGAATTACTATTAAAAGGATTGGATGCAGGAACGTGCGAAGTCCGGACAGGACCGATGTTTATTCCCATTGATGATGAACCATTAGATGCTATCGAAGAAAATATCGATGAAGACGTTCCAAGTCCAATGGATTCAAGTAATGGGACTGTTGGGATTCCAAGCTTAGGGCGGATTTGTTCGGAATGCGGAATGCCATTACAAGATGATGATGAAAAATGCCCTCGTTGTGGTAGGGAATTGTAAATTTTACCGCCAGATAATGGTTTTTCGAAATAAAGAGAGGAAAAATATCCAATTTATTAACCATTCCCAGAATCCATACAATAATATAGCAAAGATATTATTTTTCCATTTTTTCAACATTATTCGGGACTTGCTGATCTGATATAGACGAACATACCTGTAAACATATAGAACCACGAGACAAGATGTTGAAAAGATGACAGTGAAGATCAATTCGTGTGGGAAATGGAAGGGATTAGGGACGAGTAAATAAAAAAGTGAGCTTCCGATCAAGAAAGCAGCTATGTTCTCGAAGAAGAAAGGCAGAAATGAAAACACTGTCGAAGCCGTAATGAATTGCCAATTCGTAGAGAGCATTCCCTTATACCACCTGAATCGCTGTGAAATTGCTGCTTGCATTGTTGGACTGGCAATTGTTTCAACCTTCACTCGTGGGTCGAATAGCATCATTATCCGGTAACCGTGTTTCACGATTTTATCAGTAATCATGATATCTTGCACGAGATAATGTTCAATGCCACTAAATCCTCCTATTTCATAAAAGACGCTTTTCTTAAATGAAAGAGATCCACCCCAGAGACCAATGGACATTCCCGCCTTATTTCGAATGGTATCGAGGGCGGCAAAGTTATGAAATACGTTTCCCGAGTAATCCAATCGTTGCATGTTTGCCACGACAGTATTACCATTTTCGCTCACAAAAATGGGATGCGAACCAACTGCACCCATCGGACGTCGTGAATAGTTAGGGTTGTAGGGTTGAATGAAATATCGCAAGTATTCTTGAGGGTGAATGCAATCGGCTTCAGTTATCACGATAATTTCGTGTTTGGCATGTTGCACGCCGAGCGTTATTCCATATGCAACGGGATTAAAATTTTCGGGTTTTGGCGGCAATTTTTTTCTCTCCAGAAGATGAATTTGAGGAAGCTTTGTCTCCTTTTGGATTTTCTTGACGATTTCTACTGTACGATCAGTTGATTCATCGACAACAATGATCTCGAATTTCTCAGGAGGATATTCTTGTTTTATTAAACCCCCCAATAAACGTCCGATATTGTCCTCTTCGTTTTTAGTGCAAACAATTATTGATACTTCAGGTTCGAAAAATCCAATACCCGTGGGAAAATCGTCTTTTCGGTTACCTCGATACCATGTCAGGAGATATGAAAAGCAATTGACGATACTTATAAATACCAGAGCTCCGTATTGCACGCCCCATAAGAAGTGAAGAGCATTCCTCGGTAGTTCTATTAATACCTGCTGAGTTGTTTGATTTATCAATAGAATTGTTTGGAAAAACAACACGGGATAAATGGGAAATAAATTCAGGCTCAAGAAAAGAATATCCAAGCAGGCATTAGTTATTATGATCGTTCACTCCAATCAAATTAAGATATATTTGTATTAAATTCAAAAAAGATATAAATTTTATTGAAATCATCTGTTTCATATAAGATGTAAATGAACAGAATGAGTTTTCACGCGTTTTGTGTCTTTGATATCAATATATTTCGTTTTTTTTCGAGATCAATAATTCTTTGATGATAAAAATTTGCTAATTAGAAAAATAGATGATATTTAGCATACATATTTAGTAAAAACGAGTATCTCACAATTGTCTCAGTTTAGAAGATAATTTTTATCAGCAGGGCTTTTCCATAATTATTTGACCAATTTGAAATATTTACAAGTGGCTTTGTTAAAAGCCTTCAGATGCTCGCGAGCCAAAAAAATGCTCAAAAAAGATTTTTATTCGTAGAAAAATCCTATTTTTTTAGGATAAGATAGGAAATTTAGAATGTTTGGACGATACAAATGACAGACAAGGCATCGAAAAGTAAGAAAAAAGGAGAATTAGGGGAAAATCAGGAGGAACATAAACGAGTCAAAACAGTTGTCATTCCTTGTGCAGGTAACGGTGTTCGGATAAGTCCATATAGCAAGGTTTTGCCTAAACCAATGCTACCTTGTGGAGATAAACCACTAATCCAGCATACGATTGAGATGTGCATCTCAATGGGAATTGAAAAAATAGTCCTAATAATTGGATCAAAGAAGGACAATTCCTATTACTTTGACATCATCAAGTATTATTTTGGTTCCGGTGAAAGATTTCATCAATTGAACGAAAATGTCAAGATACATTATATTGTCCAAGAAGAGACTTTGGGCATTGGTCATGCCTTGAGCCTTGTAGAACCCGTTGTCGGAGAAGAACCGTTTCTGATGCTTTTAGGGGATGAAGTATATACGAAATCGAACCATAAAGAAATGATCGAACGCTATCAGAACGGATTTGCATACGTGGGTCTAAAAAAGTGGAAAGATAAAGGACAAATTCGCCGAAATTATACAGTAAAAATGAAAGAAGGCGTAGTTGAAGAACTTTATGAGAAGCCCACGGATGATCTCATTAAAAATAACATTCTTGGTGTAGGGACATACATTTTCAATAAAAATATCTTTAAAGCCATCAAGAAGACGCCTGCTTCAGAAAGAGGCGAGATTGAAATCACCGATTCCATCAACACGCTTATTCAGCTTGGAACGACAGTCAAGGGTTTTTTCCTTTCCGGCAAGTATTTAAACGTAACATTTCCAGAAGATCTTGAAAAAGCAGCAAAATTGAAGGGGTATAAATAACAAAACACCTTTTTTAAACTTATTTTTCATAATTTGCAAGCTTTTAGAACTATCAATTATAATTAGTTACGAAGTTTGTTATTAAAGCAATAGGATCTCCCAGTTTTTTCTTATTTGCTTGCGATAAATCTCTTTTCAAAAACCTTTAAATTAATTGTTTCTTTGATAAAAAATACTAAATTGGTGATCACTATGAAGGTTATGGTAACAGGCGGCGGCGGTTTTCTTGGTTCACATGTATGCGAATACTTCAAAAAGAAAGGAGATGAAGCGGTCGCCTTTGATAACATGACAAAACACGAGTTAAAACGAACAGGTTATTCTGTTGAAGAGGCTCGAATGCATAACTGGAATATTTTGAAGAAGATGGGCGTGGAATTATTCAAAGGAGACTTAAGGAATTACGATGAAGTCTTGAAAGCAGTCAAAGATTGTGATTATATCGTTCACACGGCTGCCCAACCTGCAATGACTTATAGCATTGAAGAACCACGATTTGATCTGGACAATAACGTGATAGGCACGTTTAATTGCTTGGAAGCCGCAAGGAAACACGACATTCCCATCGTTAGTTGTGCAAGCATTCATGTTTATGGACCAGGCATCAATGATAGCCTGACTGAAGGCGAAACACGTTATCTGAGAGATCCGGTGGCTATTGATGAAAACCATCCCATTGTTAAGGGCACGTTGACACCTCTTCACGCCTCAAAGAGAGCAGCAGAACTCTACGTTGAAACATATGTTCACACGTATGGATTAAAGGCATCCAGCTTTAGATTGACTGGGATTTATGGTACCAGACAATTTGGTGGAGAAGACCATGGTTGGGTTGCAAACTTCACGATACGAACGATTTTAGGCATTCCACTTACGGTTTATGGCACGGGAAAGCAGTTAAGAGACATTATTTACGCCACGGATGTTGCCAAGGCGTTCGATGCGTTTTATGATAAACGAGTTTCGGGAATTTACAATATTGGAGGAGGAGAAAAGACAATGATCTCCTTATTGGAGTGCATCGAACTGATCGAGAAGGTAACAGGCATCAAACCGACCGTAAATTTTGGTCCAGTTCGGCTCGGGGATTTATTCTACTTTGTCTGCGACATTACAAAGGCAAAAAAGAATTTAGGTTGGGAACCCGAGATTTTGCCGGAAGAAGGCGTAACGAAACTAGCCAATTGGGTAAAAGAAAATATCAATCTGTTCAAAAAGGATTAACGGGAAATAACATCCCGCCTTTAATCGTTTTCTTTTTTTCATTGTTTCCAAAACGGGAATTCACGTGATTATAATGAGCAAGGTTTTCATCACGGGCGGTCTTGGATTCATTGGGTCCAATATCGCTCATGATTGCTTAAACGGCACGGATCATGATGTCGTCATTTTTGATAATTTCTCAAGACAGGGTGTCGAAAAAAATGCAGAATGGTTACGGGCTAATCCCAATGCAGATCGCCTGAAGATCATTAAAGGAGACGTGGCGAAGGATTTTAATCTCTTGAAAAATGCAATGCAAGATGCTGAGATCATTTATCACGCGGCAGGTCAAGTTGCGGTGACTCTTGCCATTAAAGACCCCAGGCTTGACTTTGAAACAAATGTCATCGGGACTTTCAATGTCTTAGAAGCCGCACGATTATCAAACGCGAACCCCATCATGCTCCAGACATCTACCAATAAGGTTTATGGGGATTGTGCCCTTGATTCGAGTGGAAATTTACAGGTTGTGGAAAAAGAAGACCGTTATGAGTTCAATGAAACAGAGGGCATCGATGAGAACTATCCGCTTGACCCAAAAGGCATCTATGGTTCGAGCAAGGCTGCAGGAGACAGTTATTGGCTCGATTATGCTCACGTTTACGGCATGAAAACCATCACGTTTCGAATGTCCTGCATCTATGGTCCTCGACAGATGGCCACTTCAGACCAAGGATGGATTGCGTGGATGATTCTATGCAATGTCTTCGGCTTGCCCTTTACAGTCCATGGCAATGGAAAGCAAGTCAGGGACATTCTTTATATTTCAGATTTGATCCGGGCTTTTAACGCAGCCATTGATAACATTAGCACGTCCCGTGGAAAGCCGTATAATATTGGTGGCGGACCAAAAAACGCCATTTCTCTCATTAATTGCATGGCTCTAATTGAGAAATTTAGTGGCAAAAAAACCAAGAAAATATTTGATAAATGGCGGCGAGATGATCAGAAAATATACATTTCAAACATTGACAAGATTAAAAAAGATTTAGGCTGGATACCATTAATCTCGAAAGACATCGGCGTGCATAAAATGCATGAATGGATAATTGCAAATCAAAATTTGTATTCCTATCTTCGAAAGAAAGAAAAAACATCGTGAGTTCTTCGTTCGGTTTGTAGGGGCAGATATCTTTTCTTTAATGAAACAAATCAGACAGTTTGCACCAATGATCTGATTTTTAAACTTGTTGAATGATTGTTTTGACATAGAATAAGTTAATTCTAGAACATATTTAGTAGGAGGTATTTGACTTGAAGGAATATTATCCGACGATTTTTGAGAAATATTATCCAGAAATAGAGGCTTCTCTCGAGGATGAAAACCCCATATATCGATTTGTTGGAGTCTATGCAGAAAAGACGTTTACAAAAAACATTTCGCTGAAAGGTCTTTTTGTTTTCACGGATAAAAACATATATTTTCGCGGTAAAGCCAAGGCATCCTTTAATAAGGGTTGGGTTGACTATGCCCGTTCGGGTTCCAAGCAATTCGTGATGAAATATCCATTGGAAGCTTTGCGAGTTCTCAAGCAAGGAGGAAGCAAGTTCGTGATAAAATACGATTTAGGCTATACTCATGGAGAGAAATACGCAGGTAAGCTTAAAAAAATGGTAATGACGGTGAACAGGGGAAAAGACGAAAAAGGCAAGGAACCAAAAGAAGAATGGCTGGGACGCATTGAAGAAATTAGAAAATTTATAGACGAAGCGATTGCGAAAAATTCCTGAAATGACAACTATTAATTTGCTTTTCCTTTTTTTTCATTAGAAAAAATTTCCGATTATTATCTCGGCTGAAGAAGAATGAGACAAGAAGAACAGGTTCAAGAAGAATTCCATGAACTCTTAAACAGGATCAGGTGCAAGAGAAAGCGGTGCTCAGGACAAACTTTGGTACCGATCAAAATTTACGAAAAATCAAAATTTATTATTTCAGTATTTCGTTGCCCGATTTGTCTAAAGAAGTATAACATTAGTTTTCCTTTAGACGTGCTTGAGGAATTGTTAGAATTAGTTAAATTTTCTTATTTTTATTGCGATGTATGCGGAACTGATAATTTCGAGAAGTATACTCACGGATACGAAGCAAACCTAAGCAGACATAGAATTTTAATGAAGTGCAAGAAATGTAAAAAATTACGTGCTAAAATTGCAACTAACAGGATCTGGAATGAAATTGCCAGTCGCGCTCATAAAGCATATAATAAGAGTTTTCCGGAGATAGAAGAAGTCGTGGAGGCTTTTGAAGAGAGACTGCCTTCACGAGCTATCGAAATGTGTCCCGAATGTAGCTTTCCTCTCAAACCGGATCATGTCTTTTGTGATAACTGTGGATTACAAATAAGATGCGTGCAATGCAATGCAATCATACCTCAAAATTCCCTGTTCTGTGTGGAGTGTGGGACGAAGTTAGTCAAATCAGTAGATGAGTGATGTTTTATCGAACTCAAAGATCCTGAATTTTATCAAATTTTTTTCTTTTTCTTTGTTTTTTTGCTTTTCTTCGCTTTTTTTGCAGTTTTAGATTTTTTCGTTTTTTTCACTTTTTTCTTTTTGGCTTTTTTGAATTTCTTTTTCTTTTTCTTTTTCTTGGCTTTTACGGGTTTTTTCTTCAGGTCTTCGGGTTTGATGTTGAAAAGACGTCTTAATTCGTCTTCGATCTTTTTATCCTTGACTTTTTCTTTAATTTCGTCCTTAGGGATGAAAATCAGGTTTGACAGGTCTTGTATAGCCCGACTTTTAACAGAAGCAGATCTCGTTTTCAGGTAAGAGATGAAGGATTTTCGTGCCCGTTCCCGATCGTCTCCAGATAGGTTGTTGCATTTCGAGATGAAGTTTAAATCATTTTTTAGAAGCGATGAGATTGCCGAGATCTGCTGTTCGGTATTTGCTTCACCTTTATATGTTCGAAAAAAGAGCATCGTCGTTCCTCGGTCGGATAATTCCGCAATGCGTTCGGAGATTGCAGAGATGTAAGAATCAAAGGATGATGCAATGAGCGAGAGTTTTTCCTCTAGCTGTTCCAATGCGGCATCATCCAACTGTTTTCGTAATGTTCTAAGTTTTTTTTGCTGTCCCATGATGATCTTTTTCTTTTCTTTGATTTGAGCAGCATAGTTCTTGATTTTTCGGATGTCCTGAGAGTCAATGGAAGCGAGATCGAGATTACTCAATTCGAAGCTGAACTTCAATGCTTCGGCAAGTTCCTGGCGTGATGCACCGAGTTCCGCAAATTCCGTGATTAGTGCTTGGACTTCTTGGATGGTTTTTTGCAATTGTTGGATTTTATTTTCAGCATCGAGTAGTTTTTGAATGATTTTACAAAATTCGGAGTGAAAATTTTCTAGAAAGGTATCGATGGCATCAGAACCTTTATTTTTGGCTTCAATCTTCGTGATTATTTTGGTAACTTCGGTTAAATGTTCTTCGAATAGGTCAACATTCTTATGCACGATGGAATCAGCATCCTCTGTAAAAAGCAGGGAGAGCGTGGCATTACGGGCGCCACCCCGTGCAGTCGAATCCTGAATTTCGAAAAATTTCACGAGTGCAAGCATGTCAATCGTCGTGAGAGGAACAATTGAAACGAGTTCAGGCACCTCACCTTTATCACCAGCCATGATATTCATTGTTTTTAAAGCAACTAATTGTTTAACATTTACAGGTTGGTTTGGATACCATGCCATTGGTTTTGGTCCGATTTTCTCGAATCGAGAATAAATGACGCCCTTAAAAATATCAACGGGACTCCCTACACCTGCTTCGTCAACCATTTACACACCAGACTCGAAATCCAGATTTCACCATGGTTTCTTTTCCTAGTTTAAATTCAAAGAAAATTTATTTTTAAACAGCCTCGGTCAAGTAATTTCATTCATTCTAATTTATTCGTAGAATAAATATTATGTTAATCAGATTTTTAATTAATCTAAAATCAAGAATTATAATTCCTTATTCAAAGATGGCAAGTAAAATATTGAAGAGATCAAAATGAGCGATATAGATCCAATACAGGAAAAGTTTGCAGCAAAAGTGGAAGAGCTCAAGCGAGTCCTGCCGATAAAGTATGAGGGATCCAATTTTTCGGATCAGAATTGTGCCGCCTTGACCATGACTGCATTGTTAGAAGTGCTTGGTATTGAAGATCAAAATGCGATAAACATGGCATCATGCACGGCGAGCGTTGCGGGCGTGTGTGGTGCGGTTAATGCGGGATTAATGGGAGTGGGCATGATCATAGGAGGGCGCGGAAAGAAGCGAGTCCATCAGTTAAAAGCGGCTACAGAGGCTTTGAAGTTCCTCAGAAGATTTGAAAAGAAGTTTGGCTCCTATCAATGTAAGGTATTGACGGGAGGATTGGACTTGCGTAAAATGGACGACATGACCCGATATATCAAAGAAAATAAATGGAAAAAAACTTGTCATTATTTTGTAATTGAAAGCATCGATCTTTTGGGCAAGTTATTTAAAAAACCGCTAAAACGGCATTTCTCAAACATTCAGTAGTGTACCTAATGTCATTTTCGTTTCACTGGCATCGGAAGATCGTTAATTAATTAGCTCTTTTAATCATTTTTTCCTATTTTTTCTCAGAAAATTCTCAACCAAGTCCTTTGATTGTTCGGTTTCCTTTAGCTCATGAATAAAGTCCAGTTCCAGATTTAGTCCTTCATTAATTCCTTTCATCACGGAATTATTTATTGCCTTTTTTGCTAATTTTAGTGCGTGAGGGCTTTTTTTTGCAAGTTTGCGTGCCAATTTCGTGGTTTCTTCATTCAATTTGGATCGAGGAACCATCTTGTTTATCAGACCGATTTTTTCTGCTTTGCTTGCATCGATGAAATCCCCAGTCATTATCATTTCAAGAGCTCTTGCTTTTCCGATCAATCGAGGTAATCTTTGCGTGCCGCCTGCCGCAGGAATTATGCCCAGATTAATTTCAGGAAATCCAAATGATGAATTTTCCGTGGCAATTCGAAAATCGCAGGCTAACGCCAGTTCAGCTCCGCCACCGAGTGCATAACCATTAATTGCTGCGATCACGGGCTTTTTTGAATTTTCGATTTTATTTGTAATTTCTTGCAATGGTCTAAAATCTTCCTTTGATCTAGTTGCAAACTCCTCCACGTCGTCTCCTGCTATAAAAGATTTTTCGCCGGCACCCGAAATTATGATGACACGGATCTTGTCATCATGTTCGAGACAATCTAGAGCATCCAGAAATTCCTGTTTTACTAATTTATTGAAAGCATTCATTTTTTCGGGTCGATTGACCGTGATGTATCCGAGGTCTTCGTCTTTTTTGAGAATTACGTGCTTGTACGTCATTTTCTTCACTAAATCAACAATCATTCATACTCATAGAAGCCTTTCTTCGATTTTCTACCGAGCAACTTGCCGTGCACCATTTTAGTTAAGAGAGGACTTGGCCTGTAAGCATCACCCAGTTCTTTAGACAGGTACCGACCGATATGTAGATACACGTCGTTTCCGATTAAATCAGCCAATTCTAATGGTCCCATTGGAAAATTAAAAGCCAATTTACAGGCAGTATCTATATCTTCTGCGCTTGCCACACCCTGCATTAACATGTTAACAGCTTCATTAGCCATGACGTATATAAGACGTGATGTAACAAAGCCGGGCGAATCGTTTACAGTCACGACGACTTTTTTTAGGCTTTCTGAGAAGGTTTTCGATTGCTTCACGACATCCTCGGATGTATTAACTCCTTTAACCAGTTCAATTAATTTCATGACTGGAGCGGGATTAAAGAAATGAATTCCAATAATCCTGTTTTGATGCCTTGCCAAAGATGCCATTTCCGTGATGCTCAAGGAAGAAGTATTCGAAGCGAGAATCACGTCAGGAGAGCATGTTTCATCGAGTTCCTTGAAAAGATCCTTTTTAAGATTCATGTCTTCGAAAACTGCTTCAATTACGATGTCAGCGTCCTTCGCGGCTTCAGTTCTCACGGTAAATGATTTGATTCGATTAATTACCTTGTCGGCTTCTTCCTCCGTCATTTTATTCCTTGCAACAAAAAAGCGTTCGAGATTTTTTTTGATGGCTGCAATGGCTTTAGAAAGAATTTCATCATTAACATCAACAAGGTTCACGTTGTAACCAGAACTGGCACATAATTGGGCAATTCCTGCTCCCATTGTTCCTGCACCAATAACGCAAACGTTCTTTATTGTCATTATCAATCACCTTGACCCATTTTTTTTCTAAAATTGGGTTTTCGTTTTTCTAAAAACGCATTTTTTCCTTCGACGGCTTCTTCCGTGCCGTAATATAAAGAGAGCCCTCCCACGCCTAAATGAGTGATGCCAGTTGTTCCATCAGTTTCTGCCAGAAATGCATATTTTAGCATTTTGAGTGCTGTAGGGCTTTTTTCCAAGAGTTCTTGACACCATCGGTCAACCTCTTCATCCAGTTTTTCCATTGGTACAACGGCATTCACGAGTCCAATTTGGAGAGCCTGTTGAGCGGTATAGCGGCGACAAAGAAACCAGATTTCTTTTGCTCGTTTCATGCCTACGGCTCGCATTAAATCACCAGTTCCATATCCCGGATCGAAAGACCCCACTCGCGGTCCAGCTTGCCCAAGTTGTGCATGTTCAGCAGCAATACTAAGGTCGCAGACCACGTGCCATACGTGTCCTCCTCCTATTGCATATCCATTTACTCGTGCAATAACGGGTTTTGGCAAGGTACGGATCTGGTGAGTCACGTGTTGCCAGCCGACCTCTAACGGTAGTAGGTAAGTTCCTTTATAACCGCCTTTCTCGCGTGTCGTCTGATCTCCTCCAGTACAGAATGCCTTGTCTCCAGCACCAGTAAACACGACCACGCCAATATCATTATCCATGCATCTATTAAACGCATCGATTAACTCATGAACGGTATGCTGAGTGCATGCGTTATAGCGTTGGGGTCGGTTTATTGTTATTCGAGCAATACCATTCTTTTTTTCAAATAAAATATCTTCATATGTCAAGATCTTCGTCTCCGTTCTTTTTTTTAAAATCCCAGTTATTTCTTATCTTCAATTCTCATTCTAAAACATTTATAATTATTCTTTCCGATAACATTACAAAGACGGCATTTCATTTCTCATCAAAATATTGGAACTTCATCATTAGTTTAAAAAGAAACTCAATTAAGTTTGACAAATCACTGAAGGAGAAGGCTCAGCCAATGGCACTGATTTATTTAACAAGGAAAAAAGCTTTGGCAATCCTTAAAAAAGAAGGGCTGAGCAAGAATATAATTGAACATTCAATAAAAGTCTCAAAAAAAGCCGTCAAGCTTGCTAAGAAAATTAGGGTTAAAGTTCCTGACGTGGACGTGGATTTAGTAGAAATAGGGGCATTATTGCACGATTTAGGGCGGTCAAGGCGTCACGATTGGGAGCACGGTATTGAAGGTGCCAAGATTATCCGAACTCTTGACGTGCAAAACAAGGAGAAGTTGGCAAGAATTGCAGAAACACATCTATTAGGGGGATTAAGTCCAGAAGATTGTCGAGAAGTTGGCATTCCCGAAGGAAATTATGTTCCCGAGACACTAGAAGAAAAAATAGTATCACATGCGGATAAGTTAACGAAGGGATCTCATTACGTTTCGCTAGAAGAACGATTTGAAATTTGGTTCGAAAAATATGGTCAAACGCGCATTTTGGAAGAAGCATTCAGACGTGCAAAAAAAACGGAAGAGGAAATTCAGAAATTATTGATATGATGATTTAAATGATTCCATCCCTGGCACCTTGAAAAAGATATACTTGTGCAAGTCCACCCCACGTTCCGAACGTATCCAGAAAAAAAGTTTCGACTTCTTCATGCTTCAATTTCTTTCCATTAAAGTAAACTCTAGAAACGATCCTCAATATCCATCGATCTACGGGCACGGCTTCCTTGAATCCTAATCCGTAGAGTAAAAACATGTTAGCGACTTTATTTCCAATGCCCTTAATTTTCAATAACTCCTGCTTGGCGTCCACTCTTGATCTTGCTTTTAAATCTTGGAAAAAACGTGGATTGTTCTTGACCATGCAGGCACAAAGTTGAAGATATTCCGCTCTGTAACCCGCCTTGCATTCACGAATGGAGTCCAAATCTTGACTACACAAGCATTCAGGAGTTAAAAAAGAATGCAAGTCAAAGCCAGCCAATTTAGTACAAAAGTTTTTTTTGATTGCCCGCACCACGCGAGTCCACTGCTCGATGCTACAATTTTGAGTTAGAACAGAACACGTCAGGCTTTCGAAAAGATCAATCGGTTTCGTCAGGCTCATTCCTCGATATTGCACCATGCACTTTTTTATTTTTGAATCCGAGAATTCACCATAAAAATCGTCCAGTTTTTCATCGAAACCCAAAATGGATGTCAATTTCTGCTTGACTTGTAGTCTTATCCTTGACTCCTCGTGGTTTTCCTGTAGTAGATAAATTTTAATTTGGAAGATTTTTGGAGATTTTTGTGAAATGGATACGGGATAATTTTCAGATTCGAGCGGAATTAAGAATAAATAACCTTGCTTCATCTTTGTTGGTGCTGGAAATGAAGAATGACCTGAATTAATTGTAAGATCAAGACTATATGGAGTGTCGAGGATTAGTTCATCTTCAATTTTTTCATGAGATATTTTTGACGACCTCGAGGATTTCATTTGGATGGGAAAGAACCGTGATTCCATCCATTTTTCGGAGCTTTTCCACTTGTTCCAAATCAATCTTTCTTGAATGCAAGGTAAGTTTCTTTCCGTTTGGCAGCTCTGTCACGATATCTCCAACGCGTTGGTCCACGGGATAAATGTAAACAGGAATGCCACCTTTAATGGTTTGAGCTATCGCATTGGTGATGAGCGTGTCAGCAATGCCCACGGCAACCTTTGCGGCTGAATTGCCAGTAAGGGGAGAGACAAACAAGAATTCATATTTACCAGTTTGAAGGGGTCCCACGATGAATGGTATGTTCGGTCCTTTTGCAATTCTAATGTCTTCAAATGTTTCTTTTATCGAATTTAGTAGTTTGTACCATTTTAGCACGAACACGCCTTCTTTTGAGATTATCACCGTGATCTTGAAATCATATTTCTCTCTAATTTGTTTCATTACTTCCAGTGTTTCCAGCAGGAAGTCGCCAGCACCAGTAATTCCCCAACAAATCATTTTTTTCCTTGTCATCTTAGAGCTCTCCTTTAAAATTAGATACACCATTACTGCTTGGTTAAAGCAATTTATAATAAGCTTGTGGAGAAATAACGTGCATAAAAAAAATTAATCGGATTTGTTGTTGAAATAATTGAAAATGTGGTCAACGATCATTTTTGTTGGTGTTCCCGGACCAAAGACTTCGTTGATACCAATACGTTTCAATTCTTCAATTTCTTCCTTGATGATAATGGTTCCACCTGCAAGGTATAATTTTTGCTCGGGACCGATTCCTTCCTTGCGTCCTAAGTCGATTATTTTTGGTATGAGAGTCATGTGAGCACCACTCAGAATGGACACGCCGATTGCGTCGACATCTTCTTGGAGTGCCGCTTCGATTATTTGTTCAGGTGTTTGGTGTAAGCCGGTATAAATAACTTCCATTCCTGCATCTCGGAGAGCCATGCTCACTACTTTTGCACCGCGATCGTGTCCATCAAGACCGGGTTTTGACATTAAAAATCTAATTTTAGCCATGATGATTCCTTTTCCATTTGTCAATTGAAATTTTTTGTTTTCGGGACTCAAACATCAAGTTCTTATCTCTCTTATCAGGAGTTGATGAAATCCTAGTGGAACATGATAAGTTTTATTTAATTCTATTATAAGTATTACTAAAAGTTAAAAGAAATTTTATATTAAATTTTTTACCGAAATTTCACGTTCACGCATTAGGACTTGATTATCGTGGATGACTACGTCGAAAAATGGGAAAAAGAGGTTTTGGAGCCGATTCTGAAGGCGCGACCTGAAAGGCGCGACAAATTCACGAATTTATCCGATACGGAAATCGAACGAATTTATTTACCCGACCCTAATTTTGATTTTAAAGAAAAATTGGGTTTGCCGGGGATATTTCCTTTTACGAGGGGCGTTTATCCAACCATGTATCGTGGGCGGCTTTGGACCTTCCGTGAATTCTCTGGGTTCGGCACGTCAATAGATACGAATAAAAGATATCACTATTTACTGAAACACGGGCAAACAGGACTTTCAGTAGCTTTCGATTTCCCGACACTGTATGGATATGACTCAGATCATTCCATGTCTGAAGGGGAAGTCGGAAAATGTGGCGTGGCAGTTTCTTCACTCGAAGACATGGAAACGCTGTTCAACGGCATTCCTTTGGACGAAGTTTCCGTGAGCATGACGATCAATGGGCCCGCAGCCATAATCTGGGCATTCTTTATCGCTTGTGCAGAAAATCAAGCAGAATCCAAGGGTATTTCTAGGGAAGATATCCGCCAGCGGTTACGAGGGACGATTCAGAATGACATCTTAAAGGAGTACATAGCTCAAAAATCATGGATCTTTCCACCCGAGCCATCCATGCGGTTAATCTTGGATACGTTTGAATTCGGTTCCAAGGAAATTCCAAAGTGGAACACGATCTCCATTTCAGGATATCACATTAGAGAAGCAGGTTCAACTGCAGTTCAAGAATTAGCGTTCACGCTTGCAGACGGTCTTGCCTATGTTGATGCGGGATTAGAGCGAGGATTGGTGCTTGATTCTTTTGCCCCCCGCTTGAGTTTCTTCTTCAATGCACACAATAACTTCTTTGAAGAAATTGCAAAATATCGAGCGGCACGAAGAATTTGGGCTCGCGAGATGAAAAAGCGTGGAGCGGAAAATCCACGCTCAATGATGCTAAGGTTTCACACTCAAACTGCAGGTGTTTCATTATTGGCACAACAACCCATGAATAATATCGTTCGTGTTGCCCTCCAGGCTTTAGCTGCCGTGCTAGGAGGAACGAATTCACTCCATACGAACTCATTTGATGAAACTCTTGCGTTACCAACAGAACAAGCAGTTACAATTGCCTTGCGCACGCAACAAATCATTGCACACGAATCGGGCGTGACGGATACCGTAGATCCGCTCGGTGGTTCGTACTTCGTTGAACAACTCACGGATGTCATGGAAAAGAAATGTGAAGAGTACTTTAACAGGATTAGGGGCATTGGGAAAAGCAAAAAGTTCCACATCGCGGTGATAGAGTGCATTCGTAGGGGATTTTTCCAACGCGAAATCGCCCGTGCAGCGTACAGGTACCAGAAGGAAATTGACGAAAAATACCGCATTGTTGTTGGTCTAAATGAATATGAAGACGAAAACGATGAAATAAACATTCCATTACTTAAAATTGATCCTGCAACGGAAAGAATACAACGCGAGCGATTGGAAACACTTCGCAAGAAGAGAAATAACGAAGCCGTGAAGGAGTCTTTAGCCAAGTTGGAAGAGGCTGCGAAAACAAGTGAAAATCTCATGCCATACCTAATAGATTGTGCTCATGCTTACGTGACACTGGGTGAGATACGGGATGTTCTAGTAAAAGTTTTTGGAATCTATAAGGAACCAACGGACTTGTTCTGATCGAGTTCCGGAGTTAATAACTTTTCTTTTTCTTTAATTTCGTTGATAATAGCAATTATTTGAAAAGTGAATAAAAAAAAGAAGTAAATATAAGTTATTTACCATAATTGAGAGAATATCAAGATTATTAGTTTTCGTTCCAAGCAACGGCACAGGCAATTAGGATCAATATTCCAATAAAGGTCAGAAAACCTCCTGGAGCGATCGCAAACGGAGAAAAACTAACATATCCAGTCAGAAAGAACGAAATTACATCCGACAGAGCTAATGATAATCCACCTATCAATGTTGGCAAGCCAAATAGGATAATAATGACAAAACACCAGATATGACGATTGCTTTTCTCATGTTCATGTTTAATTTTTTTTAGTTTTTGTTTGTACATTTCTCTGTTTTTTTTCATCTGTTTCTTGAGTGTTTCTATTTCGTCTTTCAATTCAGATATTTCATCCATCATTCCAACTCACCTTTCAACTAAATGATTTATTTTTTAAATTGTCGATTCGAATATAATTGTTTTACATATAAAAGTCTTGTTTATGTGGCAAACATGGTTTTATATGGCAGTTACTTTAAATTCAGGATCATGAACGTTAAAATGAGAAAATGGCAAAAATTTATTTTCTTTAACAAAGTAACCCTGTTATTGAAGAGAGAATAACGGATTTAGTTAAAAAATTCCAGATCTTTGTGGTTTTAATTGAGAATTGGTTCTTCCACTAAAAGTCTCGTTCAGATAAAGCCTTCAACACGGAAAAAAGGATTTTATATTGGTTCTGTTTATTGAAAAACGATGATGTAAAATGAAAACAAACCGATAATAGCAAGGAAATCAGATTAAGATTATGAAATTTGCAAAGCATGGTTTTAAGTTTTTCAAGATTTAAAATAACATTTAAATTTCCCGTTTTTACTTGATATAGTAGGAAACGTGAGCATCCCATGGTAGACTTGATTACTAAAGTTTTAAGTCTTCTAAATCAACATGATTTTCAAACTTTGCCGATATATCACAAATCTAGCTGTTTTGATATAACGGCCCGGGGAAAAGACAAGTTACTTTTCATTAAATGCTTGCATAACATAGACAACTTCCAAAAGAGGCATAAAGAAGAGTTAAAACTAATTGCAGAAGCATGTCAGGGTGTTCCACTCATAATAGGGGAAATAAACAAGCAGACGAAATTACAGGATCAAGTCGTGTATGAGACAGGGAACATTCCAATAATCACTTTTAGCACGTTCATGCGAATCATCGTTGAGAATCTTTTTCCACATATTTACTCCAAACGTGGCGGGCGATTCGTTCAAATTGATAGAATGAAGTTAAGCGAGCAATTACAGACTCGTAAGATGACCAAGACCGAGCTTGCAAAAAAAATAGACATTTCACGCAGGACGATAAGCTATTACCTCAAGGGCGAAATGGACGCCTCAATAGAAACCTATCGGTTGCTTGAGAAGGAATTAGAAAGCGAGTTAAAGCGCCCCATCAACATATTTGATTGGAGCTTTGAAGTTAGCTCGAGAGATTTCAAACCAAAGGATGAATTGGAAATTAACGTGGATGAGCAGTTCAAACAAATAGGGCTACAAGTTCTATGGACAAAAAAAGCACCTTTCGATGGTGTTTCCGAAGGCGAAATTCAAAAAGAAGTCATTATCACGGGCGTTGGAAGCAAAAATGAAAAGACCAAAGTCATCCATCAGAAAATTAGCGTGATCCAGTCGATTAGTTCCATCATTAATTCTCTTCGCATGTTTGTCGTGGAAGACCGACCAATCCGAAAGATGATATATGGAGTTCCCGTTCTTACAATGAGCCAGCTTGAAGATGTTGAAGATATTGAAAACCTAAAAGAAAAAATTAAGAAAAAGAAATGAATTTTTTTTCAAAAAGAAAATTAATGGTGAAGAGTTTTGACAAGCAATATTGTAAATAAAGATGTTCTCGTCAAGATCGCAAGAAAAATAAAAAACGTAGGTCAAGGAATTCCCACGACCAAAGAAGGCGAGCCAACGGATACTTACGTAAAGTACCTTAGTTTAATGTATGATCCAGTCGAAGCAGATTTCGTGCAACATCTTGACGTATTCCCCAAAGCCAAATCAGTTTCAAAACTTGCAAAGCAGTTAGGAAAGGAAAAAGCCGAAATAAAGGCAATTTTGGAACCATTAGTAGAAAAAGGTTTCATAATGAAACTTGGCAATGCGTATGCCATTCCAATGCCTCTATTTATCTACGACATGCCGTTTATCAAAAGGGAACACTACGAAGGACCAAATGCGAAAGATTTTGCAGAATTGAGCCGAATTTTTTTCGAAAAAGAGGAGTATTATAAGAGTTGGCAAACAAACAAGAAAGGAGTTCCCCGATCTCGCATATTAACGGTGAGTGAGAAAATCGAACCTGAAAAAGACATCATTCCTCTTGAAGAAGTATACAGCATCATTGATCGATATGATAAATTTGCTATTGTACCTTGTCCTTGTCGAAAAAGAGCTGAGGTGGAGGGCATTAGAAAGTGCACTGACAAGTATCCGATTTTAAACTGCGTGATCTTGGGCAATGTTGCGGAAGCCTCACTATCGTTGAATGATCCGATCATAAGGAGCGCGACAAAGCAGGAGGTCATTCAAATCGTAAAGGAGGCATCCGATCTCGGTTTGGTGCACACAACAGATAATTATGCTCCGAATAGTGCCATTTTATGTTCGTGTTGTGAGTGTTGTTGTGGTCTATTGGCGGGATTGACCCGACCGGGATTAGACAATCCTCGCACGATTGCAAAAGCAAATTACGTGGCAAATATTGATGAACAGTCCTGCACAGCTTGTGGCACTTGTTTAGAAAGATGCAAGTTCAATGCCATTGAAGTTGACGATTTTGCTCATGTTGACAAGGAACGATGCATGGGATGTGGATTGTGCGCGGTGACGTGTCCCAGCGAGGCAATTACAATGAAACGACTTGAGAGAGAAGTCTTGCCAGGAGTCAGCAAGTTGAAGCAATGATTCTTTACTTTTTTTCAAAATTGGGCGATGATGATCAAGAAAAAAGAGATATTTTCCATTCAAATTATTTAGCCAAATATCCAGAAATGGTCGAGTGGAAATCCTTAAGAAGGTCTGCCTTGACAGCATTTTTATCGATTTGTTTCAAGATTGAGATGTAAAAATCTTCATTGTTATCAGACTTTAACGTGATTAACAATCCTAGTTCATTTTCAAACCGCAGGTATCCCAATTTTCCAAGTTTTTCCAGCAAGGACTGAATGGAATTAAAATCAGCTTCAGACAGAGTTTCGTCTTGAGCGGACTGCTTTTCACCCAATTCGGAAAGTAAATCAGTAAATGAGATGCGTGATTTTGGTGCAACAAACTGTAGGAGATCCAACACGTCTTCTTTGAGTTGATCTCTCTTCTTCCAAGAGCGTTTTTCACGGCATAATCCAACAATTGCTTGCGCGCTTCCTGTTTCTGCAAGGATTCGATCAGTCCCTTCAAGTAGATTTCCGTGAAGGTTGATTTTCTTTAGGTGAGCAAGATTTTCCAGACCTTCAATTTTTGTAATTCGGTTGTCTGAAAGATCCAATTCTTGTAATTCGGTAAGATTTTGGAGTCCTTCTATTTCTCTTACCAGATTCTTAGAAAGGTCCAAGACTTGCAGATCAAAAATTTCCGCTAAACCTCGAATTTCGGTTATTTTTTCGATTCCTTTATTACTTAAGTTCAATTTTTTGTTTCTAACAGGAATCTTCTCGTCTTTTAGCTGCACGGATCCTGCAGGTTGCTTGCCTTTTTCATCACTAATACTGCTGGGGAAAAGTTGACTAATGACCGACCGAGCAAAGTTGGAAATATCCCCGCCGTCGACTTCGTCTTTATATTGCCGATACTCACTCTCAAAAAGATTTGAGAACTTTTTCATGAATTCGAGCACTTCTTTCGGCGGTTTTAATGAATCGGATAGGTCGATGAACAGAGTTGGAACATTTAGATAGGAGCGAATTCGAAAGAAGGCGTGAATAATTTCATCATGCATTCCCAGCTTAAACAGAAGAAAAACGCGAACATATCTACCCCAAAAATCCTCGGGATCGAGCTGAAAGATACCATCAAGATATTTCATGGCTTCAGAATATCGGTTGGATTCAATTAGAAGATTGATGATGAGCATGTAAATCCGCAAATTTTCTTGGTCAAGCACGCGTGCTTTTTCATAACATTCAAGGGCTTCGTCCCATAATGCCAATTCCTTAAGAACGATTCCCTTGTTATAAAGAGCATTCACATATTCAGGATCTATTTGTAATGCTTCATCGTAACAGTTAAGTGCTTCCTTAAATGTTCTTAAGTCTCGCAATGCATTACCTTTATTGTACCAAGCCATTTTGTTTTTCAGGTCAAGCCGAATTGCTTGATCATATGCGTGGAGGGCTTCATTCCACCGGTTCAAATTTGCAAGGATGATGCCCTTGTTATTCCATGCGCCACCAAATTTGGGATCTATTCGTATGGCGTGATCATACGCTTCAAGGGCTTCGTCCCACCGACCAAGGTTAGCCAGTGCCACGCCTTTATTAGTCCAAGCCTTTCCGTATCTTGGGTCTAATCTCAAAATATTATCATAGATTCTTCGTGTTTCTTCTTTTTTACCCACGTCTTCCTTTCCACTGAATTTCGGGTCGAGTTGAATGGCTTCTTCAAAGCACTTGAGAGCTTCATTCCATTTACCTGATTTGGCCAGGGCGACGCCCTTATTATTCCACGTCCCGCTATATCTGGGATCAATGGCAATCGCACGATCATAACAAGATATCGATTCTTCTTCCATCCCCAAGTCAGCGAGAATTAGTCCTTTTCGTTCCCAGACTTCTGCCGCATCTGGTTCCATTTCGAGAAATTCGTCAGATAATTCTAATGCTTCTCCCATTCTTTTCAGTCTTATCAAGACGGTGATTTTTGCAATCCAGCAGAGCTCTATCAAAAAGATTCAAGGATTCTTCATATTTTTGAGCATTAAGGAGGGCATTACCTTTTTGATAAGCAAAATTCGCCTCTTGTTCTAGTCTTGGAGTGACTTTTTTTACCTTTTTTTTGCCATCTTTTAAATCTTTCTTATCGGCAGGCATGAAATCTCCCAATTCATGATGATAGTTGGATATTTTTTGAGTGCATTGCTTAAAATACATCAAATTTATGACTGAAATGCAAGATTTTGCGACTTTTTGATAGATAATTCTCAGTTAATATCAAATTGGTATTAAAGATAAATTTTTTCTAAAGATCTTGGCATTCTTATCGATCTTTATTTCCAGATCTAAAATTTAATGCCGAATAACAGCTGGGAAATACGTGGTTCATGGTTTGATGATTGAGACGAAACATCATTCATTATAAGAAAAAAAAATTGACTTGCACCATTCACATCATTTAAATACTATTATTTCCTTAAGAGCATAAATTTTAGGTGGCGAAGGCGATGAATGAGCAGGTATTGAAGTCTTACATGCACGAAGTTATATATTGCTTGATAAATAGAAATATAGAATTACGAGAAAAATTAGAAGAACAAAAAAAGATCAATGCACTCCTAAAAAGAACTTTAGATTAATCATGTCTGTTCAATGCTTTTTTCACCATTATTTTCATTGGGAAGCCAAAATCTCTTTCGTCTCAAGAATTTACCCAAATAAACCAAGGACAACATGATCGGTACTTCCCAGAAAAGTCCCATCGTGGTACCCAGTGCAGCAAGCGAGCCCAGTCCATAGATGGATATTGCCGTCGCAATGGCAATTTCGAAATGACTTGATGAACCGATAATGACAGTAATGACTGCCTCGCGATATTTCAACCTGACCAGTTTTGTCACTATCAAGTTATATCCAACGACCATTGCAAACCCGACTAAAAGGGGTATTGATACAAGGATTAACTTATCGGGATTAAAGATCAACGTCGTTCCGTTCATTGAAAAAAGCACGACTAAAGTCATTAGCAGTGCGGCAATGGCGATTTTCCCGACAGCAGGTCTATACACGTCATTGAACCATTCCTCGCCTTTCTTTTTTATCAGGATCTTTTTACTGGTAATGCCCAACACCAATGGACAACCGATGAAGATGATTAGTGATATTAAGAGCGAAACGCGGTCAACGGGTATGCTTTGAATGCCCGTCAAGAATGCCACTAAAGGAACGTATCCAATTATGATCGTGATGGTATTAACACTTGTCGTTATGACATTTTGTTCTTGGTTTCCTTCTGCCAGATATCCCCAGACGAGAACCATTGCCGTGCACGGAGAAGAAGCAAGGAGAATCACGGCGACCTTAAGTTCTGGCAGTCCGGGTAGAAAAATTGCAGCCAGAGCAGCTCCAATAAAAGGTGCAACCAACCAATTGGAGACCAAAGTCAATATTATTGGAAGGGGATTCTTGCCGAGTTTCTTTAGTTCCGAGATTTGAATGTTTAGCATTGCAGGATACATCATGATGAATAAACATATTGCAATAGGAATTGAGATACCAGAAGTCGGAGACCAGCGAATTTGCAATGAATCAATGATAATACTGATTCCAGGGATTGTTATGGAGATGATTACTCCTGCGGCGATGCAGATGGCTATCCATAGCGGTAAGAATTTTTCGAACTTGCTTAATCCTTCTTGTTCAGATTTCTCTTTTGGTGCAACATCATCTTTCTCGCTTTCCATGTAAAAACCACCTTTGTGGAAATCGAGGGTCGTGGATTTGTATGGACGTGTGTCAATATATCAATATGAATCGAAGGATATAAAGATTTTTATGCTTGCCCAAGCAATTAATTCATGATGAACCGAACAATAGAGTTAAAACAATTGAAGACACTGGCAGAGTGTAAAGGCGATACTGCGGATCTCAAAAAGATCGTGGATGATCTTTCCAATTCAAAAACGAAAATTGAAAATAATTCTAGTTTCAGCCAATCACTCAAGATGTATAAAGCACTATCCGAGAAAAATAGGTTGCTTATTTTCGAAATGCTTTTAGAACGAGAAGAAATGTGCATTTGTGAGTTTACAATTGCATTGGGAAAGTCCCAACCCACGATTTCACACCACTTGCAAAAACTTGAAGACGCAAATTTAGTTGTAGGGATAAAAAGTGGTAAATTCATCCACTATAGAATAAAAAAAGAATCGGTAAAGGAACTGTTCAGTCGATTTGGCATGATATTAGACGAGTTAACATGATTGGTACATACCAATAGTTGAATGATCAGTAAAGAAGTAAAGATATTTATGTGATGAGTTTTTAATCACACTTGACTTAGGTTTTAAAAATGATTACATTCATGTTAAATAGTGTTTTCAATGCTTCTTGAAGCAACTTTGGATTTAATAATTGCCATATACACGATCATTAGTGCCATGGTATTTGGAACCATTAGTCTCAGGCATAAAACCTTGCGATTGTGGTTACCGTGCATAATTCTATTTCCATTTGGTTCTGTTTTCATTTATCTCCATAATTTTTTTGAAACATTGCGAATAATGGGAGATATCTTATATCTCTTGGCAATTGTATGTTTGATTTTTGCAATATTCGTAGATTATTACCAAATTTACTTCAAATCACGACGAGAACGCAATTTCATGCAAAAAAATGGTAAGATTATCTTTTTTATCGGTCCCGTGACTTTAATTGTCATTCCCGTTCAAATCGTGATGATAATCTTATCCATCGTGTCATTAGGGATGTTAATACACATTTATTTAATTCAAAGAACACCGACACGTGCAATCATGGTTCTAACGCTCATTTGCGGGTTTATCTCATTATCATGCACCACGTTATATGAGTTTGGTGTTTGGGGAATGTGGGAACTTAGTTATGGAATGAATTTTGTTTTCTTGACTTTTTTTCTTGCAACGGCGATCGTTGCTCTGCTTGAACAAAGAATAGTGAATTCAGAAAAAAAGTATAGAGATGCCTACGATCGAGCAGAATTGTATAAAGACTTATTTGCACACGATATCAATAACATTCTTCAGAGCATCAGATCTGCAAGTGATTTGTTGTCCATGATGGAAGCCTCAGATAAAAAGGCAAGGTCTCTCGAAATAATGAAAATAATTGACGAGCAGATCACTCGAGGGGCAAGACTAGTTTCGAACATACAAAAAATATCGAAACTTGAAGAAAGCGGAAATTTTATTGAAAACATTGAAATTCGTAAGATATTAGATGATGCAATTTCATCCGTCAAAACTATCTTTCCTGACAAAAATCTTGATATAAAGATTGAAGTCTCTGAAGAAAAGATGTTTGCCAAGGCAAATCGTTTCTTATCGGAAGTGTTTGAGAATTTACTTGTTAATGCAATCATGTATAATGATAGCACCCGCATTGAGATATTAGTAAAGATTTCAAGGACTCCTCCAAATTGGATAAGAATGGAATTTCAAGATAACGGTATAGGAATCAGGGATGATCGAAAAGAAAGTATTTTTTTCAGGGGACAAGAAAAAAGTTCCATATCGGGGGGAATGGGAATTGGCTTGTCTCTCGTGAGAACAATTATCGACGGTTATAAGGGGAAGATCTGGGTGGAAGATAGGGTGAAAGGTGATTATTCACAAGGAAGTAATATCATCATCTTAATCCCTGAAGGGGGAGTTCGAAATAGTTAGAATTTATATTGTAGAAGATGAACCGTCGCTACAAAATCTTTACGAGTGGATTCTCGAGAGATCCGGACACGTCGTTATCGGCATTGCCAAGGATGGAGAAGAAGCCGTGAAAAAATATAAATCCCTGCCACGAAAGCCGGAAATCATCATCATGGACCATCGCATGCCAAATAAAAGCGGTCTTGAAGCCATGAAGGAGATTCGAGAGATCGATACGACTTCGATGATCATTTTCGCCAGTGCTGACATGAGCGTGAAAGAAATAGCCCTGCGGTCGGGTGCGGCAAGTTTCATCACGAAACCATTTAATTTCAAACTCCTCCTGACTAAAATTGAGCACTTGATAAGAAACAACCATTGAAAAACCGAATCAGGGGAACTTTTAAAATTCAATTTTGATTTTTATTTCATTCTGAGGCGAGTTTAACCAATTTTCGTGATTTTTCCATCTTTGAGTTCATATTCTTCTAATACAATTGCTCCTTGGTGACATTCAACGACGCAATTAAAGCATTCACCTTTTTTAAACACGTGTTGAGCACAAGCAAAGCGGTCGACAATAATTTCTCCAACACCCCACTCGATGGCCTTGACCGGACATGCATAAATACACGCCCGACATTTATGACAAACTTCAACCATTTTCATTCGCGGCGAATAAAATCGTCCTTCTTTCGCTTCCATTTTCTTCACGTTTCACGTCATAAAATGATCTTGGGATAGAATCAGAAAGAATTTCAAAATTAAAAGATTTTTCATGAAAAAAAAGAAGATTTTTAGAAGGATTCCCATTACACGTATTAACGTTGTCATAATTTTTTGTGGCAGAACCACCAATCGTAACAATTGGGCTTTCCCGTGCGTTCTTTTGCGGTTTCGACATCTTTTGCGGGTGGTATTATGACTTCATCACCGATTAATTCGTTATTGGGCCAGTTTGCAGGTAAGGCGACTTTTTCCTTGTCTGAAAGTTGTAGTCCTTTCACGATTCTCAAGATTTCATCCATGTTTCTGCCGAATTCTTGCGGATAATAGAGAATTAGGCGAATTATTCCGATTTTATCAACCACAAACACCGCTCGTACCGTGTTCGAGCCCTTTCCAGGATGAACCATTCCGAGAGTCCTTGCGATTGTTCCGTGGTCTGCAATGATGGGAAACGTGATTTCCTGTTTTAAGTTCTCTTTTATCCATTCAGCCCATTTTATGTGAGAAAAAACTTGGTCGATTGATAGTCCGATGATTTCGCAGTTCAAAGCCCGGAACATTTCGTGTCGTTTTGCAAATGCATAAAATTC
>JALGVI010000028.1 GCA_029838215.1 Candidatus Helarchaeota archaeon
CCTTTCGGCGGTCCCGTTGGAGGACCTTTCGGTGGACCTTGAAATCCAGACGGTTTCTTTGCCATCAATTTTGCGGCAAGTGCACTCACGGCGGACGTTGAAATCTCCTGCTCTTTAATTTCAATTTTTTTCTTGGTGATTAAAGAGTCGAACCAAATTGCCTCGACTTTTTTCTTGAAGCTGGAAAGAAGCAGGTCTTCGCGCAATTGTTTTGAATTATCGAGATTTTGAATTGATTTTATTAGAGAATCGTCGAAGTTTTTCATTAATGGTTTTAATTTCAAGGTAATCGTCTTTAATTTCACTTCATATTCTTCTCTCTTGACGTTAATTATTTCGTGAAGCGTGTTAGAGGAGTTTGCAGTTATGATCTTGATCAATGCATCTTGAGTCGTGCCGAGAAGAGTTTCGACGACATTATTTGGAACGATTCTATTCATTTCCAGCTTGTCAAATATCGGGATCTTACCTACCAGAGCCGTTTCTAAGAACTTCATGAATTCGAACTTGATTTGCTTGAGGATGGGAGCGAGACGTTGATCGGCTTGTGGTGGAATGATTATTTCATCAGCGACTTCAATTTCCTTCGCTTTTTCGATTTTGTCTTCACTTATCTTGCCATAGAGTTCATAAATACCATTTTGGGATAGGTGTTCGATAATACACTCCTTGAATTTTTCGAGGTCGATCTTGACTTTCTTTTTCAAGATGATCTTGGAAATTTCGGTGCCAAGAATGGTAGGGATACCGTTAAAAATTTTTAAAATGTTTAAAAGCCCCGGTTTTTTTTCTTCCATGATTCGTTTTAAGATCCAATTTGCAAGTTTATCCAGCGATTCCACCAGGAGCTTGATTCCGACGTCTTTTGGTCCTTTCTTCTCCGCACGAGGTATTTCAATTCCCTCGGGTCCAAGCAGGTTTTCGAGTGGTTCGAAAATCATTCCAAACGTTTCCTTGATTTCAGGATGTGCCAATGCCTCTTTGGTATTGTCAGGAAGGAGATTCACCACTCGAATGATGTTTAGTAAAGTCTGGTTTTGCTCGGGGTCTAGTGGCTTGCCTTTTTTTAGCGCATTCGAGATTTGAGCTATTTTAAAAAATAACGATGATTTTTCTTTGATTTTTTGCATTAGTGCTACAAGCTCTTCACGTTTTTCTTCTGAAATGAGTGTTTTCTTTTCTTGGTGTCCGATTACAACGGCTTCGTTTATGATTTCCTTGACAACTTGAACGATCTCGAGAGATTCTTTCTTCGATATTTCACCTTGTAGCGAGAGGTCGTGTGTCAATTCGAGGCATTCGGTCATGGTTTTAATGCTTTCGGGTCCGAATGTCATGATCTTGCGTTCTTCATCGAGTCGCGCCTTAACAAATACCCAGCGATCGTATTCTTCGGATTTTGCTTCGATTTCAGGTTGGATACCGTTCAAAGCCCGGGTTATGCTTTCGGTCTTTTCTTTTAACTTTTGAGAAGTATCTAGAAAAGGGATCAGGAACTTTGGAGACAAACCCATACTCATTGCCCCGTAATACCGCATATTAAGCCATAATGCCATGAGTTCCGAGATTTTTTTTTGCGAAATTCCCGATTTGGCAGCAAGCGTCAGGATTTCTTCAGTAACGAAGTCTTCTCGAATGCCCCGTGGGGTTTTTTCCAGAATTTTTTGGCATGTCTTCAATTTTTTTGGCGCAAATATCGTAAAGAGCTCGAACAGATCCCGTTGAAATTCCAATGCTTTAGCCCTTTCCTCAAGTGGTCGCAAGAATGCATCAGTGGTCTTTAGCTTGTTTTCCACCGCTACCATGAATTTTTCAGGTTTCAATGCATGGAACTTCTTCGCCTCTTTTGTCGAGAGGTGCGGAAAAAATCGTCTTGCAAAGTGCTTGAGCTTTAATTTTTGATACGGCCACGTGACCTCATCCCTGTGAAGGAGAGCTTTGGTAGCTTTCAAATCTTGCTTGATTTTTTCAACTTTCGATAGTTGCTCTTCTTCGACAGCCAACAATAATCACTCGTCATTTCCTTATTTAATCAACGTCGTTTTCAATTAAGAATTGCAAACTCAGCCTTTTTATTTTTTTATTTTTTAATTGATTTGCATCACGCATTCCTTCACGATCTAATGAATGATGGCATGTTTGAGGAATTCAAACGAGAAAAAGTCTGAGATTTTTTTGAGAATTTGTGGATCATTTAAAAAATGAAATTTAATGGTATTTGTTTGGAGTCCTCGATGATTTATGTCGTCACCAAAGACCGATTGGAATGATTTGGTGGATTACCCCCGCATGAGAGGGCTCCCATTAAACATTTTTAGGAAGTAGATTTCATGGTCTTGTTAGAATTATTAAGCGATTTTTTCAAGCGAATGACTCTCACGCCCGAGCAGGTAAAACGTGCGGCAGAAACGAAAGTAACGGTAAAAGAAAATGAAGATGAACCCCTTTCAAAAGCAAATCCGATGGCACGACTGTTAAAGACCTTCAGCAACATGTACTTCAACGATTTCTTCCAACTCGATTCATACCCCGATGAGGAATATCGTGAACTCATGGGCAAGATCCACGAAGAAATCATCAGTGATCCGGTAATGCAAGAGACGAAGCTGGACGACTTGAAACGATATTCCGATTTCTCACGGCAGATGCTCAAGGTTCTTCGCACGTTCATCAAGGAGCGGATGAAATCAGAAGAGTCCCCGAACGAGTGATCGGTGTTTAATCGTTTTATTCTTCAATTCTTGAGTTAATTTTTTTATATTATTCCAATCATTTTTCTCAACCAGTTCTCGTTACTTGCTGTCATCTTCATCATACCATGAGATTCCATGACCTAAAGATATAAGAACGAGTAATCTTCTACATGCTATTGGAGGCATGAAAACGTGGCTTTAGTTGAAAAAATCAAGTGTCCCCGTCCAAAATGTGGCGGACAGCTGACCGTGCCGATCAAGCTGGTGAGAAAAGGAACGGACATAGTTGATGTTGCCGCTTGTCCGAACTGTCATAAGAAATACAAGATCTATTTCAATGCCAACCAGAAGGATGAAGTGGCTCAGCTCTTCAAGGATTCTATTTATTATTGTGACGTGTGCGGAACGGATAATCACGGTAACTTCGTCGAAGGAGAAACGTGGGAGATGGATCGACGTAAGATCGTTGTCAGGTGCAAGAATTGCGGCAAAAAACGCGCGAAAGTGGTTACAGAAACTATTTTAAAGAAAATTGAGTCCTTGAAAGAAGCGCAAGAACAGGAATCTAGGGTAGAAAACGAACCCGCAGACTCCGTAGAGCAAATAAAGCAAGAATTACGGCAGTGTCCATCGTGTGGAGCAATGTGTGATCCCGAACATCTTTTCTGTTCAAGTTGCGGCACTCCCCTCCTTTGTCCAAAGTGTCAGAAACCACTACCACTGGGAGCAAAGTTCTGCATGTCCTGCGGAACTCAAATTTCATAAAAACTTTTTTTCTCAATCGTTCAAGAATCATTTAATGAATGAAAAACGGGTATTTTTGCATTTAACACGTCATTATCATTAAACAATGATTTTTTAAATTTGAAAAGAAGGAATTGGAGCCCCAAGCGGGATTCGATCCCGCGACCTCTACCTTACCAGGGTAGCGCTCTACCAGGCTAAGCTACTGGGGCAGGAATTTTATTAGAAATATGCGTCTGTTGAGATCTCTCTGAAGATCTGTCAGAATGATGAAATAAAGTCAATTTTGACATTACATCATTCTAAAAGCCTGCTGGAGGTTTTACCTGAATTCAATATATAAAAGTATCTTTTTTAAAGAATTTCTTCTCTTTAAACTTGAAATTTGGTTTTATCATGTTCAAGGAGGCAATCATGCTGCAGGATGAAGCGGTTCGATCATTTATCAAAGCAATGGAGACGATAGAGACCTTATTTAGAGAGGATGGTTGTCCTTGGGATCGGAAGCAGACGCTTTCCAGCCTGACAAAATACTTGCAGGAAGAGTCTCAAGAAGTCGTTGATGCAATAGAAGCAATGGATATGGAAAATGCCCGTGAGGAACTCGGAGATTTGTTATGGATCATCTTGATGATGATAAGAGTGGCAGAAAACGACGGCTCATTCACGTTCAGCGACGTGTTAGATGGTGTTATAAGAAAGATGATTAATCGTCATCCGCACGTTTTTGGCGATGTCAAGGCATCTTCTGCTGATGAGGCAGTCCGTTTCTTTAACGAAAAAAAACAAGAGGAAAAATTGAAATTAGATGACGACACTTGATGCTTCGGATTGACTACTAAGTCAATTTCACGTTATCCTTCAGATTGATTCTTGCGAATTCGCTCTTTGTTTTTAAGAATTTGTCTTCTATCTTGATTTTTTGGCTTGACGAGTAAATTTTTGCCTTCCTGAATCGTTTCATCGTGATTGTTTCCGGCATCGGTTCTAGATCCCCGATATAAATTTGCTCCCCGGGTTCTCCTTTTATCCTTGCAATTTCCATCTTTTCATTTGAACCCTTTCCTCCTAGTAGCATGCCTTCGCTTAATATCCCTCCAATCTTTCTTGGTTTAATATTTGTTAACACGACCAAAGGTTCTTGAATTAGCTCTTCCTTTTTATAATCGGGTACTAGTTTCGCACAGACGGTAATGATTTTTTCCTTGATATCGATCTTGAGAATATAGAAATCCTTTATTTCGGGATGGATTTCTGCTTCCAGCACTTTTCCTACTCTAAAATCATACATTTGTAGGGGATTTTTCTTTTTTTCTAACTGCATTTTAGGAAATAATATTTCTTTCTTGCCAATGCGTCCCTTGGTATCGGTCTTAAAATCAACATTGGAGAAGTCCATCAATGGTTCCAGGCCAATAAAGGTAAACATTTTATCAGAAATCGAAGGGATGAATGGATGAATGTAAATTGAAATGACTCTTAATGCTTCAACCAGAACGTAGAGTACGGTAGAAAGGCGCTTGATATTTCCGCGTTTTCTTATCTCCCAGGGTTCGGTATCGTTAATGTATTTGTTGGTATCCCTGATGAATTCCCAAACTCGATCTAACGCTTTATTCAATTGGAAGTTTTCCATGAAATTCCTTAATTGCTCCATGAAATTGAATTTCCGAATGAATTCCTCATCGATTTTATCAAGGTCATGAAGTGCAGGGATTTCACCGTTGAAGTCGCGTTCGATAAAAGACAAAACCCGTAATATCAAATTTCCCAACTGGTCAGCCAAAGCACTATTATATGTTTCGATTAAATTATCAACGTTAAATGAACCATCATCGTTTGATGGAATGTTTTTTAATAAATAGAAACGGAACGGCGCACTACCATATTTTTCTATCAGGAAAAATGGGTCAATTACATTTCCAAGAGATTTTCCAATTTTTAATCCTTCTAATGTCACGAATCCGTGAACGAAAAGATTCTTGGGAACTTTAATGCCTGCAGAAATCAACATGGCAGGCCAATAAATTGCATGAAACTTGATGATATCCTTGCCGATCAGGTGAACATCTGCGGGCCAAATTGAATTGAACTTGTCCTCATCATATTCATATCCGATGTTGGTGATGTAATTTGACAATGCATCCGCCCAAACGTACATCACATGCGAAGGGTCATTGGGCACGGGAATTCCCCATGGCATTTTATTCTTTTGCCGTGAAAAACTCACGTCTGTTAATTCCGACTTTAGAATTGCAAGGATTTCTGCTTTTCTTTTTTTAGGAACGATTCTTATTTCATCTTTTTCGTAGATCTCTATCAATCTATTAACATATTTACTTAGATTGAAAAAATAATTTTCTTCTTCTATTTCAATTAAGGGTCGGTTAGGGTGATAAGGACAAATGCCATCAACCAACTCCTTGGATGTTTTAAAAGATTCGCAACCTATGCAGTAAAAACCCTTGTAGGTTGATTTATATAGGTCGCCATTTTCGACCATTTTAAGCCAAAGCTTTGACGCTCCACGCTTGTGTACGGAACTCGTTGTCCTGACATAGTAATCATGACTGACATTAAGAATCTTGTAGAGCCTAATAAATTGTTCATGATACTGATTGATGAAATCCTCAACGTTCATTCGACTTTCTTTAGCCGCGTTGAATATTTTAATGCCGTGTTCATCTGAGCCGGTTTGAAAAACCACGTCTTTAACCAACTGCCTGTAGAAACGAGCAATGCAATCCGCTTGAATTATTTCGAGAGCATGACCTAAATGCGGGCTACCGTTCAAGTAAGCGATGGCAGTAGTTATGTAAAAATATTTTTTAGACATGTTTTTTACAAATCCGGATGCGTCAAACGCCGAATGGCTAAATAGTTAAATATCACACAATTAATAAGTGCAGAGGGTGGGGTTTGAACCCACGAACACCTACGTGACAGGATCTTAAGTCCTGCGCCGCTGGTCAGTAACGACGGCACGCCAGACCCCTGTAGTTCTGCCACGGGTCGCTCCTATTGACCGACTTCGCCAATTCTCGAAGAATTTTTGGCTACCTCTGCCGAGAGGAAATGCTCGGTCTCCTTGACGGAACCCCTGCAAAGATGTCGTGTTGATTGCTTGTAAGCAAGAAATAACCACGCGCAAGTTGATTTTAAACGTTTCGTTCTTTCCGCACCACTCAACGCGAAGAAAGCACGAAAGCTAAAATGCCAAAATGAAAAGAAAATTAACAAAAGGAGTGCCGGAGGAGGGCTTCGATCCCTCGATTTCCGGATTTCACGCGCTTCATGAGCATCGGTCATGGGCTAAAAGCCTTTATGAGTCCGGCGCGTGCTCTTCTCGCCCAAAAGAACGAGAATTCTAACCAGTTGCTCTTTTCAAGGATGCCCTTGAAAACCTAAGCCACTCCGGCATGACTTGCAATTTCTTTAACCACGAGTCCCATTAAAAATATTTTGGAATCGCGGAAAATGGAGCCCCTGGAGGGACTTGAACCCTCGACAAACGGCTTACAAGGCCGCCATTCTACCAGCTAAATTACAGAGGCACAGCCCAATCGAATGAGGCAAGATGGTGGGAGGGGCGTGATTTGAACACGCGATCCCTTGGTCCCAAGCCAAGAATCATAGCCAAGCTAGACCACCCTCCCGTAGGAGAGCATATTATTACTCCTTACTTCTTGTTTTTTAAAGACTGGTGGGAACGGGGAGATTTGAACTCCCGATAAACGAGTCGCTCCGGTACGCTCCAAAGATACATCATCCTTACGTCAGCTAACATCTTCAAAACAGACTCTCTGGAGCCCGTCGTCATACCGTGCTAGACCACGTTCCCTTGGCTTTTTCTCAGTGCTATATCGAGTTGTTCATCACGGGAAGCCCCGCTCATGGTAATGGTCGTGGATTTCAGCCATCAATAGAAAAATCCATCAATAACTGGTTTTTTTACGGTTCTATTTTGGTTACTGCGTGCAATGTTGCCAATCATCGATCAAAGCCAGTGCAGCACTCCAGCTGGGAATTCTGGAGAGCATTGCATCTAGGATCGGATCTTCACCTCCAACAGATAAATTCAACCGTTGATCCCACGTCACGCAGAATTTGAGGTTAATGCGGGACATTCCGTTAATTGGGATGAGAGTTCATTCGCATTGTTCGTCTTTATAGATGATCTGAAAGGGTGAAGCCGAAGGAGTATTTTCTGCGGTGTAGAGTCCCGTCTGGTGCATTCCATTTTTTAGATTCCAATAGACAGCTATGGATATTGGCAAATGATATTTTAAGATCGTGAATGGATATTTAAGTGCTTCTACGAGTTTGTTTGGGGCTCTTGACTTCAATGTCTTCTCGTGCAGTTTTTGAGGATCGGATTCGGTAAAGATTTCTTTTATTTCACGTTCCGTGACTTGGGAGAGTTCCCGAGACGACCTTAAATAGGGCTTTTTGTCAATCAAGTCATTACTGGTAAAGTTCTTAAAATCTTGAATTGACGTTAAAGAAGAAATTTACTAGAAAAAATTGATGTGATTTTGAAATGGATCTCACGCCGATGTATTGGATTTTTTGTCTTATTTTGATAATTGCTTTAATATATCTATTTTTCAAGTACTTGCGTGTGAAATTGACTTATTTTGTCAGAATGGATACCAGCAATGTTTACATTCGGGATTTAAAAATTCCTGCAGGAGATATTGAGATAAATGCTAAATTATTTTTTCCAAAATTCATATTGAACGAGCAAGATCAGCCGCGAACGAAATTGCCTTTAATATTTCTCAATCATGGTTGGAGCATGAACATAAGAATGAAGGTTTTTCAGCAATGGGCGATTTCACTTGCCATTGGCGGTCCGTTTGCTTGTCTCATTTATGATTGTCGTGGGCACGGAAATACACCTGGAAAAAAACGCCTGAATGCAAAGATGTTTAACGACATACCGAAGATTTTTGACTTTGGTGAGAAGCTTGCCGGAATAGATCATGATAGAATGGCTTTTTTTGGGATATCCATGGGTGCGGAGGTTGCCTTGAGTCGTGCTTATTCGGACAGGCGCATGAAAGCAGTCTTTGCGATTTCAAGTCCTTATAATGCAAAGTCGAATTTTTCAAGGAAACCGGAATCATTTTCCGAGCGTCTTGCCTTGTTTTTTCTTCGGCTTGCCGGCGTGAAACCGAAAAAAATTTCGGAGAAAACAAATAGGAGCATCTCTCCTGAGTTTATATTCAAGGAGAATGATCCTGACTTGAATTCTCGAGTTTTTCTCGTGCATGCTAGGGATGATGATACCATTTCATTCAAGGAATTTGAGAAGAATCGTCGTGCCCTCAATTTACCCGATGATCAGGTTTTGATTCTTGAACGAGGATCTCACATGTTGCTTCATCAAGAGCTTCTAATTTTGTCGAGTGCTCTTCGTTTTTTTAAAAGCAAGTTGTGATTTTGGTGGTTGGCAAGGATGGAAAAATTGATGTGGTTTGATTTTTTATGCTCTCCGTGTAAATTTTATTAAAAGACATCCAGTTATTTTGAATAAGGACTGGCGCGTTTTAAAATAAGAATGAATATATAATTTGAGAACATGAGTGACAAGACAAGGATGGCATAACCGTGGGACACAAAGCCCGAACCCCGATGATGATTCAATATTACAAGATAAAACGAGAGCATGCGGGATATTTGTTATTGTATCGAATGGGCGACTTTTACGAGACGTTTGATGAAGATGCAGAAACTATTTCGAATGCATTGAATATTGCTTTGACAAAACGAACGGGGCATGGTGAAAAGTTAGCAGGGATACCTTACCATGCACTTGATAAGTACTTACCCATCTTGATCAAGCAAGGGTACAAGGTGGCAATTGCCGAGCAAGAGCTCGATCGAGGGAAAAAGGTTTTTGAAAAGATAAATAACACAAAAGTAGTGAAGCGGAAAGTCGTCAGGATCGTAACGGCGGGCACGCTTTTGGAATCAAGTTTACTCGATGATAAGAAAAATAATTTCCTTGCTGCGATTTTTCGAGAAAAGAATAATATTGGAGTTTCATACGTAGATATTTCGACAGGAGAATTTTTTCTGACGGAATTTAAGGGTGTTAATTCCAGAATTGCTCTCGTAAGTTTTTTGGCACAATTAGAACCTGCAGAGTTGATCATGCCTCCGAGCTTGTTTGAGAATAAAGATTTTTACGATTCACTCAAGATCAACCTCAACAGGACGTTGCTTGAGACCTTCGATGAGTTCCGGTTTATTCATGATAATGCACGTGATGACTTGTGCGCTCATTTTGGAACGACCTCCCTTGAGGGATTTGGAATAGAGCAGTATCGATTTGGAATAACGGCGGCAGGAGCCATCTTGCAGTATTTAAAAGAGACTCAAAAGAGTCAATTATCGAACATCACGTCATTGCGATTACATGTTAATAAAGATTATATGATGATTGATGCGGCGACTTTAAAGAATCTTGAGATAATGCAAAACATCATTGATGGGTCTTCAAGGGGCACGCTTCTCGAGATTTTTGATCATGCCATCACGCCGATGGGATCGCGACTCTTGCGGCGTTGGCTTCAACAACCTTTAACAGTTGTTGAAAGGATCGAACACCGTTTATCAGCTGTTGAAGAATTATTTAATAACATGTTGCTCAGAGAAGACATTAGGGAGATATTAAAGCAAGTACATGATATTGAGCGGTTGATAAGCAGGGTAAGCTATGGTAGTGCAAATGCGCGTGATTTAGTTGCGCTTAAAAATTCCTTAAAAATCGTGCCACAAATTAAAAAGTTACTGAAGCCAGATGCCTCAATGTTGAAAGAAATTGTCAGTGAGCTTCAAGAGTTACCTGAGATTGTAGATCTCATTGAGCGAATGATCGTTGATAATCCGCCATTAACCTTGCACGATGGAGGATTAATCAAGCCGGGCAATCATGAGGAATTGGACGAGCTTAGAGAAATAAGTACAAATACCAAGAAAATCATGACGAAATTGGAGGATGAAGAAAAAAGAAAGACTGGCATTAAGAATTTGAAGATTCGATACAATCGCGTGTTTGGGTACTATATTGAAGTCACGAATTCCTACAAACATCTCGTTCCAAAAGATCGATACATCCGAAAGCAAACTCTTGCTAATGCCGAACGTTATTTCACATCAGAGTTGAAGGAGTTTGAAGCCAAAATATTGAGTGCCGATGAAAAGATCAAGGCGTTGGAACATGAGTTATTCCTTCAGACTTTGAATCGTATCAAGGAAAAAATCGTTCACGTTCAGAAAATCGCCGGTGGATTGGCCAAGTTAGACGTCCTGAGTACATTTGCCGAGGTTGCAAAGCATAATGATTACGTGCGTCCCGACATCAATGACAAAGAACAAATATTAATCAAGGGTGGTCGACATCCCGTCGTGGAGCACCTCGTGTCGACAGAGCGTTTCATTCCTAATGACACTTTATTGGAACCGAAGGCAAACCAGGTGATCCTTTTAACCGGGCCAAATATGGCAGGAAAGAGTACATACATTCGACAAGTGGCGTTGATTACCTTGCTTGCCCACATTGGTAGCTTTATTCCGGCAAGAAAAGCATCCATATGTATCGTAGATAGGATTTTTTCAAGGATTGGAGCGTTTGATGATTTAACAAAGCAGCGAAGCACTTTTATGGTTGAAATGAATGAAACTGCGAATATAATTAATAATGCTTCACGTAATAGTCTCGTGATATTAGATGAATTAGGGCGTGGAACCTCGACATTTGATGGATTGAGCATTGCTTGGTCGGTAATTGAACACTTGCACGATAAAATTAAATGCAAGACTCTTTTTGCCACGCATTACCATCAATTAATCGAGTTGGAGAATTATTTACCGCGAGTGAAGAATTATCACATTCAAATTCGGGAAATAGGTGATGACATCTTCTTTCTTCGCAAGATTGAGCGGGGTGGTTCCGATAAAAGTTTTGGAATTCACGTTGCGAAACTGGCAGGATTACCAGCGCGTGTCATTCAGCGTGCAAAAGCCATTTTAGAAAAATTGGAAGATGGCGATCCTGTTTCCACGCACATTCCTTTAAAAGTACCATCGCAAAAGATAAAAAGGGAAGAGAAAAAAGGTAGAAAGAAGCGAGTTCTTCAACAAACGTTATTTGAATAGAATTACAAAAAAGAAAGAAATTAAACGTGTTAGATGCGTGAGAAAAAATGAACGGCGATAGCAAATGCGTTTTATTTGAAACAGCTCTAAATGCTTGTGGAGTCACGGGAAAGCCTTGTGACAAAAAAACCGAGGAAGAAATCAAGAATTGTGAAGTTAAGAAGGGCATGTATGAGGAACTGGTATGAAAATCCTTCCGTTGAGTGAAAGCAAAAAACGGAGATAAAATAAGTGGAACAGGCTGAAAAGATCAAATTCTTAGATGAAAGAGTAATAAATAAGATTGCAGCGGGAGAAGTCATTGAACATCCGGGATCTGTGGTAAAGGAGCTCGTTGAAAATTCCATCGATGCGGGTGCAAGTTCAATTCGAGTTGAAGTTCGGAATGGGGGAAAGGATTACATTAAGGTCAGCGATGATGGAGAAGGAATGAACCGTAATGATGCGCAATTATCGTTTCAAAGACATACCACCAGCAAGCTTAAAGAAATTGAAGATTTGCAAAACATAAGAACTCTGGGATTTCGTGGAGAAGCACTTTCAAGTATCACTTCTGTTGCTCGTGTAGTGATTGAAACCAAGACGGATGTAGATCAGATTGGCACTAAGCTCATCATAGAAGGAGGCACGTTGCAAGAAACACGAGATACTTCAGGTTTCACGGGAACTTCAATTGAAGTCAGGGATTTATTTTTTAACGTGCCTGTTCGCCGTAAGTATTTAAAATCCCGGGAGGCGGAATTATCAAGGGTAACAGAAGTGCTGAGGAATTATGCGCTAATTCATCCTGAGATTTCATTTCGTCTCATTCATGAATCTAAAGAAGTTCTTTTTACGCCGAAGTCGACGGGTGCAATTGAGAGCCTGACTTATCTTGAAACCATATCACATGTTTTAGGCAAATCAATTGCACGCGAAATGGTTCCGATAAATGCATCCACGCCTCATTTTTCTGTAGTTGGCTACATTTCAAAACCAAACATCTCGCGTAGAAATACAAGCCTTCAATATCTTTTCGTGAACGGACGAAGCATAAAATCCAAGCTCATTTCGAATGCACTACGAGAAGCTTACGGGACGTTACTTTTTCCAAAAGACCATCCAATTGTCATTTTATCGTTTGATTTTGATCCCGCATTGATCGATGTTAACATACATCCAACTAAAAGAGAAATTCGTTTCCTTGAAGAAGATGCCGTTCAAGAATTCCTTCGGGACATCATTCAAGATAAATTGAGAAAAATGAACATCATTCCCGTTATTGAGGAGCGATTGGAAACACCTGTAAGAAAGGCTTCACCGAGCCCCCAAGATGTAGCGAAAGTACGCAAGTCTCTTACATTGAGTTCCGTGCTTGAAGAATCCGTAGAAGATTTGGTCTCTTCTGCAAGAAGAGACAATAAAAAGCGGGATGTCGTGGAGGTAAGTGAGCAATTTTCGGATGTAAAAATACCCAAAATGTATTTCGTGGGACAGTTTCATAATACTTATTTGTTAATGCAAGATGAAACTAATCTTTACATGATTGATCAACATGCTGCCGCCGAACGCATAACGTATGAGAAATTGCTAACAAAAATGAAATCGAGACCCCTTCAAATGCAACAATTATTAGCACCCATTACTTTTGAACTCAGTCCTAAAGAGTCCAAACTCCTTCAAGCGACAGGCATACTTGAACGGCTTAAACATTTTGGTTTTGACATTTCACATTTTGGCGGAAATACCTTTCTAATTCGAAGCGTTCCCGTAGTTTTTGGCACGAATCTTGATGAGAAAGTTATTTTAGAATTCTTGCATTCTCTTGAATTAGGAAAGAAAGAATTCAAGAGCGATCTTCAAGATGAGATTATCAAACTGATGGCTTGTCATTCTTCCATTCGAGCGGGAGAACCGCTTTCAGAAATTCAGGCACTTAAACTAATTAGCGAGTTAAGAAAATGTAAAAATCCTTATAATTGTCCCCATGGAAGGCCAACTATCATCAATTTTTCCGTGAAATTTCTTGAGAAGAAGTTTAAGAGAATCGTTTAAAGGCGATATTAAAAAAAATCTTCAAATTATCCTTTTTTAATCTCAAGATGTTTTTGTAATGCTATTTTTTTTCAGAATTCTTCGATGTGTTTTTTGATTTTGCTTTTTTCTTTGATTTTCTTGGCTTTTTAGACGTTTTGCTTTTTTTCTTTTTTTCAGTAATTACTGGTGGTTTGTTCGTTCCATCGATTTGATTCGCGGGCATCTCCGTTATTGGCTTGCTTGGAATTGGCGAGAGATCAGATGGTGGAGGAGAAATGCTATCAAGGCTCGGGATCGTGATCTTTTCTAACTTTGGTTGTTTTTCAAGTTTTAGCGGACTCGGATGGGGAGAAATTACTTGTGGATTAGAGATCCTTTCGAGTTTGGGTTGAGATTTTGGAGTTGAGACTTTTTTAGGGGAAGGGATGATGCGTTCTAATTTTGGTAGTTTAGATTTTTCAATTTTTGGCAATGAAATCCGTTCTAGGCGAATTGCAGAAGGTTTTACCAAGTTTTTTACGCTTTTCATCTTTGGATGTTGTTGTACCTTTATGTCCTTAGAGCTTTGAAGTGGGGTTTGAAGCGACGTTGGTTGGAGCTCTTTGATGGGAATGGCCTTTTCGTTCATCAAAATGGAAAAATAAGGTAGGAGTTCGAAATCAGCAGGTGTTAATTTAAGAGTGCCACGACGTTGAACGGGTTTCTTTCGATATGATTCAAGCATTTTTTGCTGTTTATTCGTCAAATCTTCTAGTTCTTTGATGCGTTCTTCATAAACAGACATTTTTAGATCAGCCATGCCATGTTCAGCAAGCGAGAGTTTTAATTTATTAATCAAGTCATCTTTTTCCTTAATAATATCTTCATATTTGCTAAAATCTTGTAGTTTTTCTTCAAGCATCGCAATCTTTTGTTCTCGAACTTCTAATTTTGACTTGACATCTTTCAAATTAGAAACAGTTTCTTCAAGGTCGGCGATGACCGTTTCTTTTTCCTTGATTTCTCGACGTAAGTCCTTTATAGTCAGGTTAATTTCAAGCATGCTTTCGGTGATATTGCTCATGATTTGTTCGGTGAATGCTACTTTTTGCAGCTCGATTTGATCTCGCAGTTCTTCAATTTCCTGCATTAATCGAGGGATTTCAACGTTTTTATATTCATGTAATTTTTTCTTTAGTTTTTGCTTGGCATCTTTGGAGCTTGCTTTTTCTTTTTCTAAGCTATTCATTAGCCCAGAAATTGTTTTTTGCAAGGATCCCGAATGGTTTTTGTAGCCTTTTAACTCCAATTCAAGGTTTTTTATTCGTTCTTTGTATTCCAATTCGGAAGTGTTTCTTGTTTTCAAAGTTTCTTGGAGCTTTTCAATATTCTTTTTCAGGGTTTTTTCCGTTTTTCGCGAAGAATCTTTAATTTTTTTTACGAAATCTTCTAGCTCACGTATTTTTTTATCTTTAAGATTAACATTTTGGCGTAACTTTTCGAGCTCTTTTTTAGTTTTATCGATAGAACTGCTTCTCGATGAATTTTTTGTTATTTTGGAACCAGTTGTCTTGTCCTCTATCGAGTTTCTTTTTTTGTCTTTTGTTTTCAAGTCTTTTTCAGTTACGGTATCATCCATTTCATTCATCAAGTAATATTTTGTTCGATATCTTTCTCAAGAATACTACAAAGCCATATAATAAAAAATTCTTACTTTTTTATCATGATATTCATGATAAAATAATATATGATGAACAATCATTTTTCAAGCAAGGCCCTGGAGCATGATAAGTAATATTGAGTTGCAAAAAAGAATAACTCGTAAACTGTCTCGCCTTTTTCGTGTTCATGGTTATTTAATTCAGATAATTTAGCCTGAATAAAAAAAATTGATAAAGATTTGTTTTTTAAATTGAAATTTGTGGAATTGTTATTGAAATTAAGTCAGGCGGGGCTTTTTTTATCTGTCCGAAGACAAAAGATCTGTCTTAATTACTTTTGCAGGAAAAGAATCATTTATTAAAGCGAGTTTGCTGATTCATTTTTGTAATTAATATAAAAATTCGGGACATTCGTGAGCTAGTAAAAATGACTTTAGGGGATCTTTTCAATCCTTTCTTCATCTTTTATGTCATCGTGGCGATAAGTGGTGCTGTTCTTCTATTTGTTGTTATATTTAATGAGACGCAGTTCGAGGATTTATATTTAGTTCCAATTTCTGTTGGTGTTACGTTTGCAGGATTAGGTGGTGCCATTATTTTCCTAACGTTTTCAAGCGTGGTTTTGGCAATTGTTCTATCCATTGTTTTTGGTATTGGGACCTGTATTCTTTTCGTGTTCGTTCGAAGACAATTTGAATCAACACCATCAAGTTTTAAAGAATTTGAAGGATTGACAGCAACCGTGGAAATTCCAATTATTGGAAATAAAATAGGACGGATCATAGTTGATAATCCGAGTACGGAAACTGTTGAGGGTTTTCCAGCAAAAGCGATTCAAGCAATGGGAGAATATCGAAAGGGTGAAAAGGTCCTGATCGTCAAGCTCGAGGGGTCCATTGCTTATGTATCAAAATAATAAAATAAAACAGGAGAGAATACTTTAAGAGGTGATTTAAAATCCAGTATGTTGATCCAATTGCCTTAATGTTGCCGGCAATGAGCATTGGAGTTTTGGTTTTTTTTCTTATCTTGGGTTTAATTTTTGCCATCTGGTTCTGGGCATCTCGTATTGTCGTCGTTCCCCCTAACGAGGCACACGTCGTGGTTTCAAAGAAAAAGCGATATCTGTATGATGGAAAAGGAAGATACATGTTCATCAAGTTATTGCACAGGAGATTGATCATTCCGAAAGTTGTAATTGACGTGGACATACCGGACATCAGATTGCATGACAAGGACAATTTACCATTTGTCGTGAAAATTTCGTGTAAGGTTCAGGTCAAAAATCCAGAGAAGGCAGCCGAAACACTTGGGGCAGACATATATAAGACTTTGAGACGAATAGTTGATGATACAGTTCAGAGTGCTGCTCGAACAATCTGCATGCAAAAAGACATTCTTTCAATAATGCGAGAACGTGAAAATGTGGAAGAAGGAATATATTCTTCATTATCCGGTTCGTTTGTCAAGTTAGGATTAGAACCCATCATCTTCGATATTAAAGACATAACTGACGTGAAGGGAAGTTCGGTCATCAGGGATCTCGAGCGCGTGAAAAGTGCTGAACTGGATAAGAATGCACGGATTGCAGAGGCGTTCCATGATTCCGAAGCAAAAAGAGTTGAAGCCGAAAAACACAAAGAAGCGACGGTAACGCAAGAACAAATGATGCAAGCAGAGAAGGAGGCAGAAATCGAGAAAGAAAAATTTGTGGTTCAACAGACAGAAGAATTAGTTCGCAGGAAGATGGCAATTAAGGAGCTTGAAACAAAACGTGGTGCCGAAATTGAAAGGGAAAAAGAAGTCGTGCTTGCAAATGCTAAAGCCGAGGCAGTGAAAATTCAGGCTGAAGCAGAAGCCCAAGCCATAAAACTAAAGGCTGAAGCAGAAGCAGCAGGAGTTAGGGCGAAAGCAAAGGCATTAGAGGAATACGCCAAGGCCGGTGAGTCAGGCATTAAAATGAAGTCTCTGGAATTGATCATTGATGGAGTGGTCCGATCTTCGAAAGAAATCGCAGAGGGTCTTAAACAAAATAGCAAGGTTGTCATCCTTGGAGGTGGAAGTGATGGAACCCAGGGGAATTCGTTAATGAACTTGATTCCAATGGCTGAGGTCTTAAAAGAAACGGGAATTCTCAAATCGTTGACTTCAGAATTGAAAAAAGGACTGGAAGAAGATTAAAGATCATTCTCAAAATCGAATAAAAAATCCTTTTCACATTTTTTTTAAACTTATATAGCAGCTTTTCTATAACAGATATTTGAATGAAACGAGCAAATGACAATAGTTTGCTAGTGAATTCTTGCTCGTTAATGACAAAAACAAAGGGTTTTAAATGGCTAGTGATGATTTACCAACAATAACGGCTCCGATAACGGCTCTTCCATCTACGATTACTAATATTTTTGGTTTAGGGACTCCCGCAGGGTTGACACCTCCTATTCAAATGAGAATGCCTGCCATCCAACGAATAGTTGTGATTTTGCTTGATAATTTTGGTTTGCTCGAAGTTGTGGTTCACAAGCCCAAATTCGTCATCCAGGCTTCGAAGGCACTCATAATGTTGGAGACACAAAATCCTTATTCTCATTCGGTACTTCACCAGATAATCCACGGGGACTTGGAGAGGAATGATTTCAATTTATTTCAATTCTTGAATCAAAATCAAAAGTCAACTCTCATGATAGGGAGTAAACAGGACTTGGATGCTTTTTCTGGAGGAACTAAAACCATTTCGAGCGTACAAGATACGACCAGTTGGGTTCAAGCATCCAAATTTTTAAATCGCGTTGATTTTCTCTGGGTTCACTTTTTAGATTTTGAGAAATTGTATACAAATCCCATCTATAGGAGACAACCACCTGAAAATCTGGTGCAAAAATTAATACATCGCACGGATAAGTGGATGTTAGGAATGTACAAGCAAGCTGCAGCCGGAACGTTATTAATAATTACAGGGGACCACGGGCGCACTCACGTGGACATGTATGATGAAAATACGAAATATGGCCAGTGGAGAAAAGCAAGCTTGCCCATTGCTGTCCTTTGTCTAAAATAATCATTTTTTTATAATATACGTGAATAAAATGAAGGATTTTTAATGGAAAAAGAAAAGTATCAACGATTTAGCGTTTCTCTGCCAGAAGACCTGCGAAAGGAATTCGATAGTGTTTGTGAGAAGATCGGCATGTCTCGCTCGGATGCAATCAGGAAAGCCATGCGAGATTACATTGGAGAATACAGGTTGGCTCATGAAGATAAGAGTCTCTCTTCCGGCTCAATTACGATCATTTTAAATCATGATGAACGTTCTGGTTTGATGGATGACATAACGGACCTTGAGCATGATTATCACGAAATCATCCAATCTACGTTACACGTTCATTTAGATCATGATAATTGTCTCATTGTTCATGCTGTTAAGGGCCCGATAAGTGAAATAGAAAAACTCTTTCAGGAGTTTCTGAAACGACCCGAAATAAAGTTGGTAAAGAAAAACATGATGATTACTGAATGAGTACATCCATCAAAGAAAGAGCTCTTAACTTGATGCACGTATTTTTAACATCCTATTGATATTTGTTAAATTAGAAATAAAACAGCATGTTTACTAGTATAATTAAAAAAACGTGGTTATTAAAAAATACGCCAAAATGAGGCGTTGAGATGCCAGATGCGAAGAAGATATTGCAGGATCTTAGTGAAGGTTTGATGTCAATCGAGCAAGCCGAAAGATTGCTGAAGGCAGAGCGACTAGTTGTCATTGATGACGTGGTACGATTGGATTTACACCGTGTCTTTCGCACGGGCGTTCCTGAAGTGATTTATGCCGAAGGAAAATCGCCAAAAATGGCTGCAAAAATCGCTTTAAAAGCAGCAAGAGAAAATAATTATGCGGTCATAACTCGGGCTTCTCCAGAACATCGGAATGAAATTTCAAGGCAGTTACCAAATGATTTCGAACTTGATGGAAATCCAGACGCGCGCGTTTACGTGCTCAAGCATAAAGATTTTCAATTTAAGAATACTGGTGGACGCGTGGGAATAATTACTGCAGGAACTTCAGATTTACCAATAGCTGAAGAAGCGAGAGTTGTTGTGGAGGTATTGGGTTGTGAAATCATCGTGGCCCATGATGTTGGGATAGCAGGGTTTCATAGAATCTTTCCGCCATTAAAAGAGATGATAGAAAATGACGTGGACGCAATTATCGTTTGTGCAGGTTTCGAAGGAACTCTACCTGGAGTTGTGGCTAGCTTGACTGACGTTCCCATTGTTGCAGTTCCCACGTCGATTGGATATGGTGTTGGAAAGAATGGATATAGCGCGTTAATCACGATGCTTGCGAGTTGTTCACCAGGCTTGGCGGTGGTAAACATTGACAATGGTTTTGGGGCAGGCGTGTTGGCTGCTCAGATTGCAAATCGAGTTGCCCGTTATCGACAAGAAAAGAGAGAAACAGGAGTAAAAAACAGATGAGGACGTGCGTGATAGATTGTCAAACCTCCGGCATTTCAGGAGATAAATTCCTTGCCACTTTAGTAGATTTAGGTGCTGATGTGAATCGCATCAAGTCAGCGATTAACTTAATTCCAAGTCATTTATCCGGTTGTGAGAAAATCCGAGTGGATTTTGTCGACAAGGTTTGTTCAGGTTTTAAAAGCACTCAATTAAAAGTTCAAATTAAGGAAAAAAAAGGTCATCGTTCTTCAGGTATTTTACTTTCATCATTAGAAAAATGTCTCAGAGACGTTGCCATTTCTTCACGATCTCAGCAGTTTGCTCGGGAGGCATTGAATCAACTGCTTGAGAGTGAGGCGTGTCTCCATGGAAATACCGTGTCTGACGTGCATTTACATGAGGCGGGATCGGCAGATACGATTATCGATATTTTGGGTGTTGCTGTAGCTCTAGATGATTTAGGGTTAATGAATAATTGTAATTGGCACGCTCTACCCATTGCTCTTGGAGGGGGAAGTGTTACGTTCTCTCATGGTACTGTTTCGGTTCCAGCTCCCGCCACTTTGGAAATTTTAAAGAAAAAAAAAGTATTAATTCACGGCGGTACGATAAAGACAGAATTAACGACACCGACTGGAGCAGCTCTCGTATCGGCATTAATTGATAAATCAGTAGAATTCATTCCAAAAATGGCTGTCGAGAAAGTCGGCTACGGAGCAGGGACAAAAACATTTGGCTCAGTCCCAAACATCATGAGGGTTTTGGTGGGAGAAACTCATTCGAATCCGTTTCAGGATGATGTTATTGTCATTGAAACGAACGTGGATGATATAAGTGGAGAGGTCTTAGGTCATTTAGTAAATAGGTTGATGTTACACGGACAAGCGTTAGATGTGAACATTTTTGCAACAGTGACGAAGAAAAATCGCCCTGGACATGTCATTCAGGTAATCGCCAGACCTAACCAAGAAGAAATAATCAGGTTATTAATGAATGAAACGAAATCCTTGGGAGTGCGCGTTTTGCCTTGTCATCGCCATGTTTGGCATCGAGAGATTGAACAGCGCTTGATACAGATTGATGACAAAAAGCACGAGATCACGTTCAAGATTGCAAAAAATCAAGAGGGCGAAATAGTCAGCATCAAACCCGAATTTGATGAAGTCGTTAAACTTGCAAGTAATTTAAATAGACCTGTAAAGGAGATTTTGGATTTACTCCGTGCCACTTCAAATGATCTCTAAGAGTTAGGAAGGATATTTTTGAAGTTCGCTTTACTAGCAAAAACGTTCAATAAAATTGAGAGTACATCTGGAACTTTGGCGAAGATTGATCTTTTAGTCAAGCTATTCCGGGGAACCTCGTCCGACTTAGTAGACAAGATCATTTATCTCATGGCGGGACATCCAAGTTGGATGGACGAACCGGAAATAGGGATTGCAGAAAAGTCTGCAATAAAAGCCGTGGCACAAGTTCACGGCATTTCTGTTTCCAAATTAGAAGAAAAGTTAGGCAAGTTAAGTGGACAACCCGAGTCAATAACGGTGGATTTAGGAGCCCTTGTTGAATCTTTAAAAAAGTCTACAAGACAAAAGACTTTATTTGATGAAGGTCCTCTCACGATAACTGAAGTCTATGAAAGTTTGAAGTCAATTGCACGTTTTTCAGGGTCGGGATCGTCAGCAAAAAAACTCAGGAGTTTAGAAGCACTTTTAAGGCGTGCCTCCCCTGCCGAAGGCAAGTGGATCATTCGAATGGTTGAAGGTAAATTTCGAATAGGGATTGCCGATAAGGCCATTTTAGATGCGCTTGCCATTACTTATACAGGAGATAAAGTAAATCGTAACGTGATTGAAACTGCGTATAACATTTGCACGGATTTGGGTCTTATTGCGAGAACTCTTGCATACGAGGGTCTGGATGGGATCAAAAATATTCGAATTCGTGTCGGAGTACCTATAAAAATGATGCTTGGACAGCGCTTGCCCACAATTGAAGAGATATTAAAAAAATTTGGAGGTACTTGCGGTTGTGAATTTAAGTATGACGGCATTCGAATTCAAGCGCATAAAAAGGGAGAAATCATCACTCTTTTTTCTCGTAACTTGGAGAAAATAACAAAACAATTTCCGGATGTTGGTGAACAGATAAAGAGACTTCCACATGATCAAGTTATCGTTGAGGGTGAGTGTGTTGCCATTGACCCTGAAACTCAAAAATTGAGGCCATTTCAAGAATTAATGCATCGACGACGTAAGTTCGACATTGATAAAGCCATTAAACAATATAGAGTCAAATTATTCTTGTTTGACCTTCTTTATTTGAATGGAAAATCTTATTTGAATGAAAAATATGAAGATAGAAGAAGAGTGCTTGAGGAAACGATTGCAGGAAGTGAAATGGGACTGGCAGAACAGAGAATTGTTGATAACGTGGATGATTTTGAAAATTTTTTAGAAGAATCCCTCAATTCGGGATGCGAAGGTCTCATGGCGAAGGCTTTAAATTCAAAGTACACTGCTGGTGCCAGAGGATGGTCGTGGATCAAGTTCAAGTTTTCTTATCAAGAGCAATTGACCGACACCATCGATCTCGTGATTGTTGGAGCTCTCATGGGCAGGGGCAAACGTGCAGGAGCATATGGATCTTTATTTGGAGCAATATATAATCCGGACACCGATCAATTTGAAATATCCTGTAAGATTGCAAGTGGTTTTACGGACATGGATTTGGAGCAGTTTAAAAAGACTTTTAGTTCTCTACAACTTGTAAACAAGGATTCTAGGGTGATAGACTCACCTACAATCAAACCTGATGTTTGGTTCGAGCCGAAGGTCGTTCTTGAAGTAAAAGGAGACGAAATCACTTTGAGTTCCAAATATCCTGCGGCTCGGGATGTCATACGCAAGGGTTATGGCTTGTCAATAAGATTTCCCCGTCTTGTAACCATTAGAGAAGACAAAAAACCAGAAGACGCAACGACACGGGACGAATTGATACAATTATATGAAACACAGAGAACATTACAAGGAAAAGCCAAGAATTAAAGGGAGATCAAGGAAGGAGTCCTTCTTTCTCGGCTAAATGCTTTAGGATTTTATTCTTTTTCTCCGGATCGATCTTATCCCAGCTTCCATTTTGGAACGTGATCTTGTCATTTTCAATGGTGAAGCTGCATATTTGCCCCACGGGACCTTCGACTTTAATCAACCGGACATCATGTGGTTTTTTCGTTTGACCAACAAAAATCTCATCAATTTCAGTTAATATCGAAGTGATTATTAGACCGGTTCGCATTTCACCCATGGTTTTTTTATCGAGCATTGATTTTCCTTTTGACACGGGTTGGGTGATCGGTTCAAGTGAGAGAGGAGGTTTCATTGGAGCAGCAGAGGTTGATGTCGAAGGACCTTGTTGTGAATACTTTGGAATTGCTGTAGCGGTACTGGATTCAGGAGGCGGTGCAGGTCGAAATTCACCGATTATCTGTTCAATTTTTCTGGTGTCATCCCCTGCAGATGGGGCCGCAATGGCGGCTTTTACTAAATTGGCACGTTGTTCAGTAGTCAAGCCATATTTAATGTTTGAAGACCCAAGTTCGGCGGCATCATATTGTGCTAAAATATTTTCGATTTTATAAGTGTGTGGCGTGTTTACCAAGCGCACGATCGAATCAAACCGCTGTTTCTGTTCAGGATCACTATCAAGCGCATCTCCCCGAATATCATATACGTCTTCTAAATTACGACCAATCACGGAGTTTGCAATTTCGTGTCCATATGCCTTTAGACTCCTAGCAGCACGCATGGACCCACGACGTTGAACTAAACCAGTCGATTTACCCATCCAGACCCAAAGCTTGTTATTGACTTCATCAATAATGGCAACTATATTATCGTCCCGTAGGTTTTCTATCGTGAAGGGCACCCTATGGGACATGCCTTCTTCAATTTGAAGCATGATGGCGAATTTCGCATCTGTTCCCAATTTGTTCATCTCGCGTAGTTAAAAATGAATATTCAGGATGTTATTTTATATCTAATAAGCAATTTAAAATTTTTTGGATTTAGTGCAATATCTGTTCTCATTAATCAAAACTCATTTTATTTCGTGGAATTCCATCCAATTTTTTAATTAAATTCAGTAGAATAGAATAGTTCTATTAGTTCTCAGAAAAGGAAAAAAGTTATAAAAGGGATGAGAAAATGGTTTTTCTAAGAGAAAATCGATCTCAAGTAAATTGGAGATGAATATATTGGACCAAGCAATCAATGCAATTTACGGCGAGGAACCGAGCATAACGGCATTAGCAATAGTGGTAAATGACCAGATATATTGGCAAACCGAAAATTGGGATTTGACCGCAGACTTACCCGGAATATTATCCACGTGGACTGGTGGTGGCGGTGGGTCTATTAACATCAGTGGAGTAAAGTACATAGTGCTATCTGCAGGTCAGGATCACATCTCAGCAACGAACATACAGGGGCAAGGTCATATTGTTGGATGTCCTTGCAAGTCCGGAAAAATCATCGCATATGTGAGTCCAGACGGAGATAATCGCGGAGCTTTGATGGCTCTTCAAAAACATGCTCACGAAATTTAAGTTTCCTTTTTGTTTTTTTTATTTCTTTTCACATCTCAAGATTTATTTTACGTGATACCATCAGCTACGTGCAGCTGGCATGTGATTCGCGACCCCTACGGAACTTGATTTTCAAGTGATGACGGAGATCTTGAGTGATGATGCCAGTTGCCATTAATTGCGAGTAAAAAGAGATTTTAGGTTGAAATTGATGGCAGATCGGTATGCGTTTGACCTTCCTAAGGAATTTATTGCACAGAAACCATTAGAAAAACGAGATCAATCGAATCTAATGGAATGGAAGGAAGGTAAAATCATGCATCGCAAGTTTTATCAATTGAAGGATTATTTTCAGCGAAATGACGTTCTCGTTTTGAATGATTCTCGCGTGTTGTCAAACCTGCTTGAAGGAAGGAAGGTTTCGGGGGGAAGAATCCGTCTATTATGCCTGCAAGAAGTCGATGATGCAAGATGGGAATGCTTGGTAATGGGCAAGAGAATTCGAGAGGGATTGAAATTTATCATTGGAGACGGATCTCTTGAGGGGACCTTGGAAAAGCAGATACTTGAAGGGAGATTTATCGTTCAATTTGATGGACAAATTGGTTTTCGAAAAGCACTTGAAGAATTTGGTTCCGTCCCCTTACCGGAATACATCGAGGATATAAGTCCATCCTTTGATTTTGAGCGATATCAGACATGTTTTGGCATGAAGGAAGGTTCGATAGCGGCACCTACGGCAGGGTTGCATTTTTCCAAGACACTGCTGGAAGACTTGAAATCACGAGATGTTAAAATTCGGTTCATAACGCTTCACATCAGTATAGGAACGATTCTAAGAATAAAAACAGGAGATCTTTCAAGTCATAAGATGTATCCGGAATTTGTCCATGTTTCTTCTTCTGTAGCGGACGTGATTAATCAGGCAAGGGCGGATGGTAGGCGAATTTTCGTGGTTGGAACCACCTGTTTGAAAGCACTCGAATGTGCCGCAGATGACGCGGGAATTCTCCATTCATTTGAGGGAGATACAGATTTATTTATTTATCCGGGATACCGGTTCAAATTTCAGCCTGACGCGTTCATTACGAATTTTCACTTGCCGAAATCAGCCCCATTATTAATGACCGTTGCGTTAATAGGATGGGAAAGAATTCAAGAGATGTACGAAGAAGCCAAGCGGAAAAAATATAGATTTTATAGTTTCGGAGATGCAATGATCTACTTTCGGACTTGAAGCCGTCTCGGATTTTTCTGGTCTTTGAGAGAAAAAACGCATCCACAATAAGTTTGACGATAGATTTCATATTTCCTGCAAAATTCGACGCTTTCCTTAAAACCATTTTTTTTCTTGAAATCATGAGGAAGAAATAAGATGTCAGAGTCTTGAGTCAATAATTCACCGATTTCAGTTATTTTTGAAAAGTTTTTGTGCGGACTTATTGTAAGCGTTGTTGTAACGTGATCGAATCCATATTTTTTAGCGTATTCTATCGTTTTTAATAACCGATAGCGAATACATTTTGCACATCTTACTCCCCCTTCCGGCTCACTTTCGTATCCATGCATTTTTTTAAGCCAATCTTTGGGATCGTAAACATCTTCAACGAGATGAATCTCAAGCAATCGTGCCACGTGCCTTGCGTGTTCTAATCGTTTCAGATATTCTGCTTCAGGATGAATATTGGAATTTGAAAAAAATACCGTCACTTCATGATCCGGTTGAAGGCGCTTGATTGGAACGGACATGCACGGTCCACAACATGCGTGAAGAAGGAGTTTTTTCAGTGCTTTTCACCAGCTATTTGAGCACTTGAAATTCTTAGACTTGGCACGTGAAATCGACCTAAATCCCGTACATCATTCCCAATTTCTTCTATTTTATTAAAAAAATCAATCATGTTTATTCCCATCATTGCTTGCTTTATGGGATGTTCAATCGATCCTTTTAATATTCGGAAACCGATCATGATGAGACCCGAGAAGTCCCCGGTGGTGATATTTGGGCTATCACCGGTTGTATACAGCAGGATTCCATCATCACATTCATGAATAAAATCATCTAGAGTTTTTGAGCTTCTTGGAAGAACTCGAAGATTATTCGGTCCAATATAAGGAGTGTAACCGTAATTTGAACGAATTGCATTCCCAGTACTTGAGATTCCATCTTTGCCCGCAGTATAAGAATCATGAAGATATGTTTTTAAGATGCCATTTTCTAAAATCTGACGGGATATTTTTGGAGTTCCCTCACCATCAAAGGATGACGTGCCGAGTGCCGCCATGCCGTTACGAACGTATCGTCCATCGTCAATAACATTTAAAAGCTTGCATCCTACTTGCTCATTTAGTTTTCCCGTCAAGAAAGAGCGGTGATATTGAACCGATTCAGCATTAATTGCGGAGCTAATTGCAGGTCGAAGAATTGAATTGAGGGCAAATGGATGAAAAATAATGGGATATTGACCAGTTTCGATCCGTTGAGATCCCAGTGTTTCAATCGCTAGTTTTGCAGCTTTTTTTCCGATTTTTACCGGATCAAGAATTTTGAAGAAACGGCCGTGCTGAAAATCATAACCGGAGCTCATGTCAGTTCCACGTTTTACCGTGACATCAGCAGAAATACCTACAGATGTTGCACCCTCATCCAAATCAAATGCTTCCACGCCCAATGAATTTAGAAGAAAGCACTTCGTTTCAGAAGTATAAAAAGACGCATTTACCGAGTATACTTCGTTAGAATAGCCAGCAGCTTCCTTTTCGATTTCTAGAACCACTTTAATCGCTTCTGTCACGTCGATGGCTGCAAGAGTGGAATCGTGACGACCGGGAATGACTTGGTAAGACCCAGCAGTAGGGAGGCTCTTGAAATTAGGGTCGGGAGTCCCACTTTTTGCCAAGTGAACCAATTGCAGTACCATTTTAGATAACGTATCCCATTTCAAGTTTGTAACAAAGCCAAAGCCAATGCATCCGTCTTTTATTATCCGTAACCCACAACCATAATCAATGATTTCTTGAGAGGATTTCAAGGAGTTCTTTTCGATTTCTGCTATTAGACGACGTGATGATGAAATGAATACTTCGACTTGATCCACGTCGTGTTTCAATGCTTCATTCATGAGTTTTTTACCGAGTGTCTCCCAAGAAGAAGGATCCGGATAATCCCGAGAGTTCATCATTCCAATCCTCCCCACGTACACTTTTCAAGGTAAATATAGGGGCTTCCGTCGGTGACTGGCATGGATTGACCACTTTTCCCACAAGTTCCGGGTGAAAATTCAATTTCTTTACTTAAACCAATTATGTCGTGAAGTGTTTCAAGCGTGATTCCACTAAGAGTACAATCTCTCATCAAAGTAGTGAGTTCTCCATTTTTAATTTCATAACTTTCACCCGCCTTGAAGGCAAAAGTTCCCTTTGAAGGATCTACATATCCATATTGCCAGTCTCTTGCAAATATTCCATTTTTTACTTCCGCTAACATTTCTTCAAAGGTCCAATTGCCCGGTTCCAAGAACGTGTTGCTCATGCGTATGATTGGGATGCTTTGATATCCCATTGCGCGGCAGTTTCCTGGTGCCTGCATGATGTTCATTCGGGATGCGGTTTCTAGACTGTGAAGATAGCCCTTCAGGATGCCTTTTTCGACAAGAATTTGACGGTTTGCAGGCGTTCCTTCAGAATCAAAGTGAAAAGAACCGTAGAGGGGCATTTTAGTTGCATCATCGATGATCGTGACTTTATCATTAGCCACAGATTCGCCAACTTTTCCTTCAAGGATTGATGCACCATTTAGCACCGAATCGGCTTCGCAACAATGTCCGAAGGCTTCATGAACAAATACACCACCTAAAGTTGGACTTAAAATTGTTGGGAAGACTCCGCTCTTTGGAGCTCTTGCTTGAAGAAGTAAGATGGCTTTTTCAGCCGCATCATGTCCGGCATTAAGAGCTTTTTCAGTATTCATGATCTCCCATCCTCCAACGTGTCCTATCGATTCTCTTCCTTTTTGTCGAACGCCACCATCAGCGGCATAATTTACCACGTTAAAATGCAAGTAACTGTTCTCTTGTTTAATATAGGAACCAAATGAATTGCACGTGATGACTTTTTCTTTCAAATCAGAATAGGAAGTATTTCGATTCACGATACGATCGTCTACGGCTAACGAATCTTTATCAATTTGCAAGACATATTTTATTTTCTCTTCAATTGAAATGTCGTCTAAGTTAATTCTCGTGGGAATTGTGACGGATGTTTTTATTGCCGGGATGTCGATCAAGTGAAATTTGATTTTTGCGTGTTTTTCACCGAATCGAGCGAGTTTTACTGCAGAAATTATTGCTGATTCAATGCTTTCTTTTTCTAAATTATTGGTAGTACTGAAGCCATAAGAACCGTTGACGAACGCCCGGATGCATCCTCCGCTTTCGATGAAGCTCGTGATTTCACGAGTTTGTCCATCAATGCATTTTATAGTCGTACCACGGGAATGCTGTATTCGAATATCAATGAATTCCACGGATTCTCGTGCGATTTTTTTTTCAATTAATGAAGGTAATAGATCTTCCATCCAAAAACCTCTTGATCATGTTATGAATTGCAATTTTCCTTTTTCGGGTCGAATCATGAGTCCCATACGAGCGAGACGGTCGAGTTCCTGCTTGATCCAATCATCAGTAATTCCTTTCTCGTTTAAAATTTGATAAAATAGAGTTTCGGGAATGATGTTTTTTTCACGCCGTGAAACCTGCTCTCGAATAAAATTTTCAAAAATAGTTTTATTATTAGCGGGTTTCTTTGATTTTGACTCAGCTATCAGCTGGATAATTTCATCGCGACGGGATTCTGGAACCTTATAAGCTTCTACTAGGTACCGCGCTTCAACTACAGAATCAGCATATGTTAATATCCGAGCGGATCTTATTTGGATTCTATGTCCGCATTTAAAACAGGTTTTGGTTTTTTGTGTTCTCTTACAATAATAAGGAGTTCCACATTTTTGACACATGAAGATGAGAAACGGTTTCACTCAAGACCTTCCAAAAAGGAATTAATCGGTATGAGTGTGGGCTTCTTCAATGACTTTTCTACCTGCAACGACTTGATCGATTGAGTGGATGGAACAATTCCATTCGTTTAATTGAGTCCGAATTTTTTCAAACATCAGGTCAATTCCTTCAATGGTGATTTTAATGGATTCAGTATCCCTATCAATTTCAATCAAGCTGATATTAACACCAACAATGCCCGGTATCTTCGTGATCTCTAATGCAAGTTCTGGAAGAGATGGTTGGTGGGGTTTTAGCACGTCTAATACTAATCGTCTAATTCCTTTACCATCAGAATCTGTCATTTTTTACTCTCCTATTTCATGTCATGTATTCGTTTGATATTTGATGGTTTTTTGCTAACATGCTTCTAGGTCATTTAAGCTATTTAAAATTCACTAATTGAATGGAGAACCGATTTTTTAATAGGCATTTAGTTTCAAATTGAAAAAACCAAGCAAGTCGGGAAGGGACTTGATACAGGTTCGTGCACCGTGCTTGATCAATTCACTAGCAGGATGCATGTAAACAATACCGATAGGGAACGCTCCAGTTCGAGCAGCACATTCCATGTCCATTGGATGATCTCCACAAACAGCAGCATGTTTTGCCGTGACTTGCAACTTGTTCAGCGCGAACAGTAAATGCTCTGGATGTGGTTTGAGATTTTCGACATCTGTTCTTGATGAAATGACTTCAAAATATCCGTCGATTTCCATTCTTTTAAGGATAAATCGTGCGATATCTTTAGGCTCTAACGTAAAGATTCCCAGTTTTATATCATTTTGACTCAATATTTCAAGAGTTTCTAAGGTAAATGGAACCAGTTTTGTCTCCTTCGCTGCCTTCCATTCATATTTCTTTATAATTTGCTCAATTTTCTCACGATATGCTTTCCACTTCGAAATTGAGTGTTTTTCTATGAAGCAACATCGTGCCTTTTCCACCGTGACCATTATTAGGTCAGAGAGAGAGAAAAGGTCTTTAGGAAAATTAAAACTGGAATGGAGGAATTCAATGAGTTCTGTTCTAAGTGCCATGAAATTGATTTTGAAATGAACGAGCGTTCCATCAAGGTCGAAAACTACAGCTTTAATAGGCTTGTTTAATGGCAATAAGCACTACTCCATCTGATTCAGCTGTTTTAATATTGTTTTTCGTTCTTCCATAGAAAAACCAAATAGAAGATAAACAATTTTATCAATCAATTTATCAATGCGCTCGATATCATCCTGTAGTTTTGGAAGGTTTTGTTTTAATCTTGAACCAAGATGTTTCCTACTTATTGAATTCCTACATTGAACACTAACCAAATCACTCATATAAAAACCCAGATATGTCATGAAGTCATGAATAACCGAAAGTTGGTTTGAGCTTAGAAGTACTTGTAAATCATTGATTATTAATTGTTCGTTGTTCGACCCTGCGATAAATCGAGAGAATTTCTCCATTAATGCCATTAGTGAAGAGTCGTCATCCGTGAATTCTTGGGGGATTTTTATCTGCCGAATGGGAAGATTTCGCACGTCTTCAATTAATATCTTATTATCGAAACCTTTTGTGGCTTTTGGGAAGTTCAATTTTGCATATGCTGAAATGAGAGTGGAGTTTAGAATACAAAGAAGATAATACGGTGACAAAACAAACGGTTCATTCAAGACTGCATTTAGAACGGATGGGTTATGAATCAGAACGTCCGTGGTGTATGCCACGTGAAGCGAATGAGGAGGATGTCCGAGGATTTCTCGAAACAATAATCGCGGTCTTGTGAAAAAATCGAGTGGGATATGAGTAGAAACGTGTTTTCCGTATAATATCCATAGATCAGGAGGTTTAATGCCATATCGAACGATGCGTGCCCCGCGAATTTCCGGAAGATATCTTTCATCACGTTTTTCCGAGGAATGCCACGTGCGATTTTTGACCATGGATTTTGCAAGCCGTTTAATAAAATTGTTCGTGCTTGGGGAATGAATAAATTCCATTAGATCTTGTGGATGGAGCAGTAAAAACACGAATGAAAAAACCCCGTGCAGTCTTTTCTCCAAAGTTGTCGTTCTATAGGGAATATAGCCCTGTTTATTCACGGAAATAGAGCCAAGAGGCACGGACACGTCCACTATCCTTCTAATTATTTTCTTCAAGTAAGTCCCTGAATGGAGAAAAGTTGCCCAAGTTCGAGCCGTAGACAATTGATGTAAAGGTAATGAATGAGTATTAATTTCATGATTTGATGATAACACGTGAACTTTACACGTTTCGTGTTTCACGTTCTTTTGAAGGACGTAAATAAGAGCCCGGACAATGGGTTGTAATTTAAAGATGTCGTCCCGCTTGAAAATATCTGAATTCGAGAAATTAACGATGTGAATTAATGAATTATCTTGGAGTAATATCTTTCGGAACGGTTGGGCTAAAACATTTAAGGCAAGTGTATTTGGAACGATAAAAGATAAGTAACCTTCTTCTTCAACATTTTTTAATGCGGCCAAAGAAAAATATTGAAAGCTTTCATAATCATTCACGGATGGGTAAAGCATTTCCAATCTTTTTCTTTGTTCGTCGGGAATTTTCATTCCCCAAGGTGGATTGCCAATGATCAAGTCAAATTTTTCGGGAAAATTATCATTCCATTCATCGTGGATGAGAAAATCCGCTTTTTTTAAATTCACTTCAAGAGAGGTGTTTTTAACATTGAACCAAAAAAGGGATGAGGTCAATTCGATGGCAAATTTATCAATATCTAATCCAAAAATACACTTTTTTATGACCATTTGCTTGATCTCGTTTTTCGAGAGTGGTGATTCTCCTTGTAAGAACCATTTATAAGCGCGAAACATGACATCGGTGAGGTATTCGACAGAACGAAGTAAAAATTGCCCACCACCCACGCACGGATCCAAAATTCTCAAGGAAAATAAAGCATTTAATATCTTTTCAAGTAAGTCAGATTGGAGTTCAGAATTTTTCGATGATTTTCTTCTATATTCATTAAATACTTGCCGAATTTTTTCTACGATCAAACGTTTCAATGAAAGGGAGATCATTAAATCAATGATTTGTTGTGGCGTGAAAAACGAACCGGTTTTCCTTCTGTTCTTGGGAATTCTTTTAAAAACGTAGGCTGAACGAGCTTGATTAATTTCGGGTGTAATTGCAAGAAATAATTCATAGAAAATAGCGCTTCCTTTTTCAAGAAGAACTTGAAGCAAATCGAATGTCATTAAGCCGTGTATTTGCTTAAAAATTAGGAAAAGAGATGGATTGCTCTTGATTACGCGCTTGAATTGCGTGTAATTTGCATCAGAGAAGAAATATGAGAGTGGAAATGTCTTTTTTACGTGTTTCTCAATTGTCATTATGAAGTTTTTAGATGAAGAGAGTTCAATTCTTGGCATGAGCTCCTGTTTTATTGCCAAAATTAAAAATAGCATCTGAAAAAAAGTGATCATGGATTTTTTTTTAATTAATTCACCTTTTTTTTCAAAATCCATTTCCTGATTTGTTTCGTTAGATGCAATTTCATTTAATATATTAAGGAATATGTCTTCAAATTTGACCAGGTTGTTTTTTATCGAGTTTTGAGAAATCTTGCTTGCAGATTCACAAGAAAAGTTATTCATTGATGCATGACCTAAAAGGAATTTTTTTCTCAAAATTAAAAAGATTAAGCTCATATTTTTTCGATGATGAATTTAAAAGTTTTGTTTCAGAAATTGATATACGTGTGGCAATTTAGCACTCCTTGCAAGTAGAGTCGGGTATTTTTTTTGGT
>JALGVI010000096.1 GCA_029838215.1 Candidatus Helarchaeota archaeon
AATTCCCAGATCTTTGGATTTTCATATTTTGAAAGATTTTCTTCTGCAAATTTCTTAATGCTTTCTTCGACGTCCTTCGTTAGTTCGACGTTCTCTTGGAGTTGTATCACGGCTTTAACGATTTCACTGCCGGGTCGTTTTGGGTTTTCGACACCGATGATGGCACAAATTTGTATGTCGGGATGTTTTGTCAACACGTCTTCGACATGAACGCTGTATACTTTGTAGCCGCTCACGTTCAACATGTCTTTTGTCCTGTCAACGATTTTGATATAACCATCCTCATCCATTTCGCCGACATCACCGGTATGTAACCAGCCGTCCTTGTCAATTGTTTGAGCCGTGGCTTCCGGCTTTTTATAATAGCCGCTCGTTATTTGTGGTCCTTTCACAAGGATCTCGCCACGTTCTCCGATTCCAACAGCTTCTCCAGTCTCGATGTTTACTAACTTGATTTCAGTATTCGGAAGTGGCAAGCCGACGGTTCCAATTTTTTTAGGGCCAAATCGTGGATTCGCTGTTACTAATGGAGATGCCTCAGTCATTCCATACACTTCAAGAACCTTTCCTTGAGCGTTCATGTGCTCTTCAAATTCACGAATGCTTTCGGCAGGGAATGGAGCCGCACCGCTCACGTAGATTGAAATATTATCCAAGACTTCATTAGGAATTGTCAGGGATTTTGGATTGCTTTTTATCATCATGTATAGCGTCGGAACGTTCGCAATAACAGTCGGTTTGTGTTCAATGATTTTCTTTATGATGAGATTCGTATCTCTGGGATTGGGAATCAAGATTTGCGTTCCTGAAACGAAGGTAGCCACGTCCATTACTAGAGTCCCTGCAATGTGGAAATATGGGAACGCTGAACAGGCTATTTCGCTTTCGAATTGAGCCCATTCTTTCCATTGTAATATATTTGCATGAATATTTTTATGCGTGAGTTCGGTACCCTTCGGGCGCCCCGTGGTTCCGCCAGTGTAGTATAAAAAAGCTAAATCTTTCTCAGGATCGATTTTTACAGGTTTTACATTTATCGGTGTGGATAGGGTGTCAACGAATTTCACGATTTTTTTTCCGGGAAAAGGAGTAACCTTACCAGATGGAATTTTCTTAAAAAGCTTTGCTAAAAACACTTTAAGCGTTCCAAAACCCATGAAAGTTGAGAGATCGATAGGAATAACGCATTCAAGTTTCGGTACTTTATCCAAAACGGGTTTCAAGAGCTTTGCGTAAATTATATTCAATGTCACGATAAATTTTGCCTCGCTGTCATTTAATTGATAAACGACTTCATCTTGACTTAGCAGGGGCGAGCAACCCGAGCAAACGCCTCCCGCCAATAGTGTTCCGAAGTGAGTAATTAAGTATTGAGGTGAGTTTACAATGTTTATCGCAACGACGTCCCCTTTTTTCAGTCCATTCTCCTGTAAAAAAGTAGCAAAACGCTGTATGTATTCCCATAATTCAGAATAGGGAATTGTTCGGTTCATAAAAATGCAGGCAGCTTTATCAGGATATTTCTGCAATGCTCGAGCAAACACTTCACCTAAATTCTCATATTTTAAATCAAGAGTTGGTGCTAAATGCTTATCATAAGATTTTGTCCAAAATTTTGATGCTATTTTCTCCGCCATCTAAAAAGCCTCTCTTTTTTTGTGATCGGTTTTAAATATTTTGAGTATTTAATATGTTTGATCTTCTATATATTTAATCTTGAGTTGAAGACTAAAAATACATGAATGCAAGAATTGAATTTTAATTAAAAATATCCATGGAAGGACTATAATGGTTGAAAAGGATCTCACGCTCCTTGCTCCTGAGGAAATATTTGATGCATTTACGGAAATCATTTCGGGTTTTAGTTCAACCGACCTATATGCAGACATCCTGTATGATTGCACGAGTTCATTGAGAATTCACAAGACAAAATCGAAAGAAACCATTACCGTAAATCCAAAAACGGCAGGCATTGTGATTCGCGCGTATGGAGATGTTTGGAGTGAGATAGCAGTAACGTCTCTTGGAGATCTTGCAGACGCGGCACGCAGGCTTCAAGAAAGATCAAGCAAGCAAAAGCTTCCTTTAACATCTCAAGACCCGTATAAATTAAACGAAAAAATAACTCCTAAAATCCCCCACGATTCTATCTCTTTGGAGGAAAAATTATCCGAAATTCAAGAACGTTTTAAACTCATGGAGAAACATGATGAACGGATCATAAATCCGATAATTGCTTATTCCGAAAGCCAAGTGGAACGAATACTCGTGAACACGGAAGGGGCAGAATTGCGACAAGTCATACCGCGGACGAGAATTTTTTTGCAACCAATTGCAAGAGAAGGAGCTCGTACTGATTTTGATTATTATTCAGAGGGTGGTGAAGTAGGAGTTGAGATTCTAAAGAACTTATCCGCTGAAATTATCGAAACTGCAGTTAAAAACTCAATACAGATGTTAAAAGCGGAACACCCTCCTGCTGGGACATTTCCCGTAGTTTTAGATCCTGACATGACAGGATTGGTTGCACACGAAAGCTTCGGACACGGATTAGAAGCAGATCAAGTCCTTCGTGATAGATCCTACTTAAAGCCATATTTTCAAAAACAAGTGGCTTCAGAAATAACAAATATTTTTGACGGACCTACTGTTGAAGGTCAAGTCGGAACTTTTTTCTTTGATGATGAAGGCATCCCTGCACAAACCACTCAACTCGTGCAAGACGGCATTCTCGTAAATTTCTTGCACACACGAGAAACGGCAGCAATGTTAAATGCCAAGCCTCGGGGTAACGGACGCAGGGAATCATTTGCACATAATGTTTACGTGAGAATGACAAATACCTATTTTCAGGCAGGAAATCATGACCTTGAAGAATTATTTGAAGGCATCAAGAAAGGAGTATTTCTAGTCAGAGGATATTTTGGAATGGAAGACCCACTTGGGGGAGGCATGCAATGCACGTCGAAAAAGGGATTTTTGATCGAGAATGGAGAGATATCGAAATTACTCGGTCCTGTAACACTCTCGGGGAAAGTACTTGATCTCTTACAAAGCATTGATGCCATTAGTAAGGAAACCATAGAACTCCGTAGCGGCATGTGCGGAAAAGGATACGAGGATTTCGTTCCGGTTTCATCAGGAGGACCGCACGTGCGAGCACAACACGCCATTGTCGGACCAGGGTGAGAAAAATGCAAGAAAAATTGAAATTAATTGAAGAAAGACTCAAGCAAGCCAACGTGCAAGAACATGATGTATACTTGATCCAGGAGACGCTCTACGAAAATCAGTATTTAAAAAACAAGATTCAAATTTCACGGAGTGCCACGACGACAAGTTACTTCCTGCGAGTTCTTGAACAAAAAAAAGATGCAACGGGAATTGGAATCGTCCGAACCAATGCCTTTAGTCCATCCCAAATTGACGCCGCAATAAACACGGCAAAAAAATTGGCAAGAATCAATAAATCCCCAAAATATGACTTGCCTGATTCAAATCAATCATACTCGAACGTGAAAGTGGCAGAAACTCAAGTCATGGACGATCCAGAGCAGGTACTTCAAGATAAATCAGAAGAATTACTAAATGAGATCTCAAATCAGAAAGCAGTGGTTCCGACTTTTGGACGTTTACGATTACATCATCAGAAAAAATATCTGATAAATGCAAAAGGATTGAATTTAAATTTAGAAAAAACTTTCTTTTATTTAGAACTCTCCTTAAAATCTCAGTCCAGAGGAGACATCGCAGAATATTGGGGAAAAGGATATCATAAAAACACGAACGACCTGAATTTTTCCGAAATAATTCCTGAATGGGCACGATTTTCTCAGGATAGTCTCAAGGCCAAACACCCGATACCAATGAAGGAATTAATTGTCGTATTCCCCCCAAGAGTTCTTCGAGAGGCTCTCGTGCCAGTCATTGGATTCCACGCATCAGGAAGGGCACGACACGAGCACATGAGCCAATTCCAAGAGAATAAAAAGGTTGGCATGGAAAAAATCACCGTGTCTGATGACGGATTGCTGGAAAATGCACTGCAGACCAGTCCATGGGACGGAGAAGGAAATCCTTGCGGAAAGACAACCATTATAGAAAATGGCGTGTTTAAAAATTACATCTACGACCAGACATATGCGAGGTTAGAAAATGCAAAATCAACAGGAAATGGACTCAGAACAAGTGAAGGAAGCATCATCAACGCACCCAGTAATTTCATAATTTCTCCAGGAACCGTGTCCGATGAAGAGATCATTGAAGAAATAAAAAACGGAATTTACGTGATGGAATTCTCCTGGCTGAACCCATCAGAAGTGACGGGAACATTTGGAGCTGAAATTCGTCTTGCTTACAAGATAGAAGATGGGCGGATTACAAAACCCATAAAAGGAGGAAATATCGGCGGAAACATCCTTGAAATGATCAAAAATATAAAACATGTTTCAAAAGAACGTAAATTGGTGGGAAATGTCTTATTCCCCTTGATGTCATTCGAGAATCTGATATTATCCACCTGATATTGCGATGAATGATGCTGTCAACAGAATTTTTTTAACAGAAATCATTATCTGAAAGAGAATTTAATGAAGAAATTGCCACTTTTTTAACCAGTTTTTCATCTGCAGTTATTATTGGTGCATTCAATGAAAAGCCTAATCCAATATAAGAAGAATCATAGATGGTAATCCCATATTGAAATGCTATTTTTATGGCTTGAGAAAACCACTTTTCGTAGTTAAATATTTTCAATTGAATGTCTTCCAGATTTTCGATGGCTTTCTTGACATCAAGCTCTCCAAATTCAGGATTATAACGTAGAGCATTTGCAACTTCATAAAAAAGCAAAGATGGGGCACAAAGCAAGATTTTTTGTTTCAAGAATTTTTCCTTGAGGAGAACTGCCTTATCAGTGTTTTTTTCAATATTAAACCATTTTATGACCACAGAAGCGTCGACAATGATTATTTGCGGAGTGTTCTCCAATGCTTTATTTCCTCCTCCCCAGACCATGAACCAGAGGTTTTTGTTCGTAATGTATCAATGTTACTTGATGCTTTTAGAGCCTTTTTAACATCAAAACTAGTATGTCTGAAAAATTCTTCCAAGATAAGTCTTTTTTCTACAGCTTCCCGCAGAATTTCAGACCAATTTATGTCTTTATATTGCTTCATTTTCTTTTTCAACCTTGAATCTATCTTAAAACTAACGACTTCCATGATTAATAATATTTTACAAGTAATATTTAAGTATTACTTGTATTACTTGTCAATTTCGAATAACATGTTATTAAATGTGCGGATGCCAAAAATTTACCGAGGATTCTTATTTAAAACCTGAGATGTAGATGTTAATGATGAACGAGAAAGACAGGATTATAGAAATATACAGGCGGCTTAAGAAGATCCACGATGTCCCGACATTTCGCAAGTGTTCTTCATTTGAGGCTCTGATATTAACAATTCTTTCACAGAACACGAATGACAATAACCGCGATAACGCGTACGAACAGTTATTGGAAACATTCGAGAAGATAACGCCCGAAATTCTTGCAGGGGCAGAGGTCGAAACAATCCGAGATGCAATCAAGGTTGCGGGATTGCACAACCAGAAATCAGCCCGACTCAAGAACGTATCGCAAGTTATTCTGGACGAATATGATGGTTCTGTAGATGCGATATTAGAACGACCATTAGGAGAAGCGCGTGAAATTCTCGTTGGTTTAAAAGGTGTCGGTTATAAAACGGCAGATATTCTGCTTTTATTTCATGCTGGATATCTGACGTTGCCAGTCGATACTCACATCACGCGGTTGAGCAAGCGTCTTGGATTTGCACCCGTTACCGCCAAGTATGAAGAGATTCGGAAGAATTTTCAAAAATACCTTGAACGATCCTTATTGATTTATAAGGAATTTCATTTGCTTTTAATAGAACACGGGAGGGCTACTTGTAAAGCGATAAAACCGGCGTGTTCGACTTGCATTCTCGAAGATCTCTGCCCAAAAATAATTACAAAAAAGCCAAAAAAATCAAAAAAGAAAAGTTGAGTATAGTTTAGAACATATGACGATTTATTTTATTCCTGAATATTCAACTCATTTGTGGTGGATTTTTTGATTAGAGAGCCCAGATATTCAGGGTCTTGGTATCCCGGAACAAAAAAAGAATTAGAAAGTCAATTAGAAAACTTCTTCAAATCTCATAAATTAGGACCCCGGATCACGCTTGAAGTGAATGATTCAGGGGATAGGAAGATCGTGTCCTTGGTCTCACCGCATGCAGGTTACGTGTATTCTGGTGCAATTGCGGCACACGGATTTGCCCAGCTTGCCTTGGATGGTCGACCCGATCTTTTCATAATAATAGGAATTAATCATCGTTCCTACACTTCAAATCCTGCTTCAATACAGACGAAGGGTGGTTGGAAGACTCCATTAGGGATTGCACCAATTGCTGAAGAAATAGCAAGACAAATTTCGGAGTCAAATGAGAAAATTCATAATGATCCAGGAACACATGCGGCAGAGCATTCTTTGGAGCTCCAACTTCCATTTCTCCAATATATTTATGGAGCGGAGATCAAGATCATTCCCATCATCATTTCGATTCCCACGCTTGCAAACTGCCGAATGATTGGAACTACGGTTGCGGGAGCCATCCAAGATGAAAATGCCGTGATCATAGCGTCCACGGATTTCACGCATTTTGAGGATGGAAAAACCGCAAAAGAACAAGATCAAAAAGCCCTTGATGCAATTCTCCAATTGGATGAAGAATTACTCATTGAAAATGTCAAAAACCACGGGATATCAATGTGCGGATATGGTTCTACGGCTGCAACAATCGTGGCATCAAAAAATTTGGGTGCGAAGCATGCAGAATTACTAAAATATGGGAATTCAGGAGATATCACTGGAGATTATTCAAATGTCGTGGGTTACGGAAGTTTAAAAATCTTCAAATAATGAGATCATCGAATAAAAAACATTCTTCCCAGTCTAACGTTCATATTTTTTGGATTTTAAAAAAAATCAGGTTGTTGAAAAGCCAGTTCCGTGAGAAATCTTACCTGTAATATCCATTTAAATAGAAGAAAAATCAATAATTTTCAAAATAAGCAATAAAAAAGCAGTTTATTGCCAATAATTCAATAGACACGGAGCAAATCAGATGAAAATTTTCAGAATGCTTTTACTAAAAGATTACGTGACGTTGGGGAATTGCGTATGTGGGGCTCTTTCAATTTGTTTTTCAATATTAGGATTATTCACACCTCGAGATCTACCGTGGGGGTTTTGGTTTTCTTCAGCGTTCATTTTCTTGGGAATGGCATTTGACCTTGCAGATGGTTGGGTTGCACGGAAATTGAATCAAGCAAATGAAATCGGAGTTCAAATAGATTCGCTTTCGGATGAAATTACTTTTGTCGTTGCTCCTGGAATCCTCGTTTTTTCATACTTTGGTATCTATTGGAATCCATATACACCTCCAAATCCGCTTTTCTTGATTCACATGTTGTTAATCATTTTCGGTGTTTGTTTCTTGATCGCTTGTGGAACAACAAGATTGGCTTGGTTTAACGTGGAAGACACCGAAGGGTATCAGGGTTTACCAACGCCAATGACAGCACTAATGGTGGTTGCACTATATTGGAATGATCTTTTTGCAAGGTATAATGGATTACCGGGTTCGGATATAACGGGTATTTATCTTTATCTAAATATTTTCTTTCTGTCCTTTAGCCTTCCAGTAGTGCTTCTCTTCTTCCTGATTCTATTTGGGTTTTGTAACATCAGTGATTATTTGCGGTATAGTGATAGAATAAGAAAAAAAACCGGTTTCATCCTCCCACTCATAATCATCACCAGTGCAGTAGGCATATTTTTCGGTCTGACTAATTTTGGAATTGCTACAATTAATGCACTGAATCCCGCTATTACATTAGAGTTCAAAGTTTTTTCATTATTCGTTCACATTTTGGTATTCTTATTCATATGTGCAGGATTGGGATATATAGGGTTGGGATTCAAGACATACTTGAACCAACGGAAGAATCAAAATTCAGAAAAATAACTTCTTTCTTTTTTGCTTGATTTAATCTTTTAAAGTGGAAAATAAAAAATTCTCAATTTATTTAAAACGCGTGAAAATTTCTCTCAGGTTTAGCTTGTTTTCATATATGGCTTTACCAGTTACAGCCGCCGCGCATCCAATACGTTCCAGATTCTCGAGGTCTTCAATGCCTGCAATTCCTCCTGCTGCAATTATGGGAATTTTCGTTTTTTCCACCATTTTTTTCGTGATTTCAAGTTGTTGTTGGGAAATGCCATCCAGTGTTCCATCAGCTTCAGAATGCGTGAATAAAATCCAGCCGGCATTTTTTTCTTCGAGTAATCTTGCATATTCAAAAATATTCCACGAGGATGCTTCTTTCCATCCCTTAATTAGAACGGTTTCCCCTCGATAATCTACAGCGACACAGACGCGTTGTTTTCCGATATGATCGACCAAATCTTTGACGAAATCGGGTTCTTTAATGGCTTTCGTTCCGATGATTATCCGCTCAATGCCCCAAGAACATAATTTTTCGGCTTTTTCGAGGCTTCGGATTCCCCCTCCGACCTGAATCTTCATGTCAATGGAAGACGCGATCTTCTTTATGATTTCGAGATTTTCACCGGATCCAAATGCACCATTCAAATCAACAATGTGAAGCTCAGTTGCACCTTGTTCTTGAAAATAAAAAGCAGCATCGAGAGGATTTTCGTGATAGACCGTGACCCTGTCTTCCATCCCTTTAAAAAGACGCACGCATTTCCTGTCTTTAATGTCAATGGCAGGAATAACTATCATTTTTCATCCTTCTACAAGTTCGGGCATCTATACCTTTTCTATTGGAAAATTCTTGATAGTTTCTCCAATGAATTCCATCTGGGATTTTGAAATGCTGGGATTGATGGGGATTGAAAGAACTTGTCGTGTTGCGTATTCGGAAACGGGAAATGACCCGGGTCCTAGATCATAAAGTTCTCGGTATAGCGGCATGAGATGAAGAGGCGTGGAATAATAAACACCCGTTCCTATATTGTTCTTTTGCATGTACACGATAAAAGGATCTCTTTTTTCCACTTCCTCGAATTTCACGGTGTATAGATACCAAGAATGTTTTACATGAGCCTCAACAATGGGCGGGTTGTACGGTCTTTTTTCGATCTCGTTGATAATTTTGGTTAAATAATCCGCATTTTGAGTTCGAACCTTGATAAAATCATCTAGTCGTTTCAACTGGACAGTCCCGATTGCGGCAATAATTTCAGACATTCTGAAGTTATGGCCGAGTCGCGTGGTCAGGTAATTTTCAGATTCACCATGATTACGAATTTGGCGAATGACATCGGCGAGTTCGCCATCATTGGTCGTTATCATGCCGCCTTCACCTGTCGTCATGTTCTTGCTTGGATAGAAGCTGAAGCATCCTGCATTTCCAAGTGAACCAACTTTTTTACCTTTATATTCCGCTCCGTGTGCTTGACAGGCATCTTCAATTACGGCGATGTCTTTCTTTTCTGCCAGTTCCAAGATGGGATCCATGTTGACGGGATGACCATACAAGTGAACAGGCATGATTGCACGAGTCTTATCTGAGATGACCTTTTTTACATTATCCACGTCAAGGTTAAACGTCATTGGATTGACATCAGCGAATTTTACTCGTGCGCCGGCGTGAATAACCATTGAAGCACTGGCAACGAATGAAAAAGTAGGGACAATGACTTCTTGATCCTTTTTTAGATCAAGAGCAAGTAAGCAGGCATGCAATGCAGCAGAACCCGAGTTTACTGCTATTGCATGTTTTACTCCGATATAATTGGCAAAAGCTTCTTCGAATTTCAGCGTTTCGGGACCCATATTTCTTTTTTCGGTCAATGTATTGCTTTCTAGAACCGCTTTTACGGCTTTCACTTCATCGGAACCAATTATCGGGAGATTTATTGGGATGAACTTTGAACTCATGGGAATTGCTTCCTAAAGCAAACTATCATTCAAGCAGAATTGCTTTTTCATATAAACAAAAAAATCTTTTAAAAATCTATTGCAATTTTTGCTTGAATTTTAAACTTGAAAAGCACGGATTAGCGATTTTTAGCCAATCAAGAGAACTTTTCAAGCAATGGAGCGACTTTTTTTGCGATTATTTCTAAATACATGGAAATTAATCCAATATTTGATTTCGGATTTGATATTGAGATGATGACGGTATGCTTGTCGATTGGTGCAACCATTGTCGTGATATTCTCGGCATT
>JALGVI010000029.1 GCA_029838215.1 Candidatus Helarchaeota archaeon
TAGAGGAATGACGCTTCATGAAAATGACAAAAAGATCGGTTCTTTCACGTTTCCTGCAACAGATCCGTTCTGGGAAGCATATTTTAAAGCCATTCAATATTCTGAGGATTCTAATCAATGAGTGAAGATGAAAAACAAGATTTTGTCTTGGGAAATTTATGCCGAGCATTGAGAATTCTAGAGAATAGTGAGCATTTTTATAAATTAATTCCCGAAGTCAGGATTAATTTTGTTTTTGCATTGCAAGACGCAAGAAAACCGCTCGATGTTGCAGCCATTCCTGGTCGTATCACGGCGTTCAATGGCCGGTTACAAGTTCCCAGTTATCCCCAGTTCGGAAGTTCGGATCACATGGCTCGAGCCATGATCGAAATAATGAAATTTGATCCGAAAAAACGAGCGGGCATCAATTTTAAATACACGGAGCAATTACAAGTTTGGATCGAGAAATTTTGCAATCAAAATGACCTGACTTTCGGAATGATTGACAGGCACGATGAACATGCAGGCATTCGAACTGAAGATGGACGATCAATGCCGTGGAAGATCAAGAAATTAGTTGAATCGAGCAACGGACTAGTCCCAGATGTTTTTTATGAGAATGAGGCACTTGGAAAAGAACCACTATTCGTCCTAGTTGGCAATTCTGCAATAAGCGTGGCGGAGGATGTCGTGTCTATCGCCGACGGTTATTTTAATCAGAAATAAACCGTTCGAAGACCTAGTAAATCAAGACATTTTTTACGAGTTGAGCAGGTATGTCCGAGTGGTTTAGGAAGCGGTCTGCAGAACCGCCTACGAGAGTTCAATTCTCTCTACCTGCTCCAATACTTAATTTTCTTGATTTCAATTCTGATCTTTATTACTCCCACTCATTCTTTTGCTGGAAAAAATGAGTAAAATTTAAATACATTCATGAATGATCAAATTATAATTTCCAATGGTAATAACATGACGGTGTCATCATTACTCTTAGTAATATGGAAGTGAAAAAAAATGAAATGGCGATTCGAAACAATAACGCTACATGGTGGACAGGTTCCTGATGATAAAACATTATCTCGAGCACCTCCGATATATCAGACGACTTCTTACGTGTTTAAAAACCCTCAGCACGCTGCAGACTTGTTTGCGTTAAAGACACCCGGGAATATATACACGAGAATCATGAACCCTACAACTGCCATATTTGAAGAGCGTGTCGCTTTACTTGAGAAAGGTATTGCTGGTTTGGCGACTGCCTCGGGTCAAGCCGCTGAAGCGATATCCATGTTGAACATCACGAAAAATGGCGAAGAAATTGTTTCTTCAAGTGAAATCTATGGCGGAACTTTCAATTTATTAAATCATACGTTGAGGAAAGTTGGGATAAAAACCCATTTTGTAGATCCCTCGGACCCCGAAAATTTTACTACCAAGATAAATCAAAAAACTCGATTGATCTTCATAGAGACCTTGGGAAATCCAAAATTAAATGTTTTAGACATTAAAGCAATTGCAAAAATTGCACACGAGCATGAAATCCCGCTTTTCATTGATAACACGGTTCCCACTCCATATCTTTGTAACCCAATCGAACATGGTGCTGATATTGTTCTTCATTCTGCAACGAAATTCATTGGAGGTCATGGTACTTCTATTGGCGGCATCATCATTGATTCTGGCAATTTCGAATGGGATAATGGCAAGTTTCCAGAATTAACGGAACCTGATGAAAATTATCACGGTCTGATTTATAAGGAATCGTTTGGGAAAGCTGCATTCATTGCAAAGACAAGAGTGCATCTTTTAAGGGATTACGGACCTGCTTTAAGCCCATTCAATTCCTTCTTGTTCCTTCAAGGACTCGAAACTCTTCCGTTGAGAATGGAACGGCACTGTCAAAATGCTTTGGAAGTCGCCAAATATCTAGAATCTCATCAAAAAGTCAACTGGGTTAATTATCCCGGCTTGCCTTCTAATTCAAATCATGAGATCGCAAAAAAATATCTGAAGCACGGCTTTTGTTCCCTGATAGGTTTTGGAATAAAAGGTGGGAAAGAAGCTGGAATCAAGTTTATTAAATCCGTAAAGCTCTTCTCACATCTAGCAAATATTGGGGATGCAAAGTCTCTCTGCATTCATCCTGCATCAACAACACATCAACAACTGACGAGAGAAGAGCAGGAAAGTACTGGTGTTACTGAAGATTACATCCGATTATCAATTGGTATTGAAAACGTGCAGGATTTAATTGAAGACCTCGAACAAGCATTAAATCAGATTTAGTGAAAAACATGACGATGGTAAATTTTCAAGGAACGAAATATTTGAATCTAAAAAGAGGCGTGGAGCTCGAAAACGGAAGAAGACTTCGGGACGTGAGCGTGGCATATGAAACGATTGGAAACTTAAACAAGGACAAACCCAATGCCATCTTGATCTTTCACGCACTCTCTGGAAGCGCACACGTATATAAGAATGGAAGCAAGCAAAAGGGTTGGTGGGATGCCATGATCGGTCCAAACAAACCCTTTGATCCCACAAGGTATTTCATCATTTGCTCCAATATACTTGGCTCTTGCTACGGGACGACAGGTCCATCCTCCATAAATCCCGAAACAGGAAAACCCTATGGACTTGAGTTCCCCTTTGTATCCGTTCATGACATGGTCAAAATCCAAAAATACCTGATCGATTTTTTGGGCATAAAAAAATTGCTTGCTGTAACTGGTGGCTCTCTAGGTGGAATGCAGGCTTTAGAATGGTCCGTTTCATATCCTGATTCCGTGAAAACTGTCATTCCTATCGCAACAACATTACGAACATCTGCTCAAAACATTGCTTTTCACGAAGTCGGTCGTCAAGCAATTTATTCCGATCCAAATTGGAATAATGGCGACTACTATAATGGAGGGGTGTTTCCCAAACACGGACTTTCTGTTGCACGAATGGTCGGTCACATTACTTATTTGAGTGAAAATTCCATGAAGCAAAAATTCGGACGACGATTTCGAAAGAATAATTCATCAAATGGCATCGATTCTCAATTCCAAGTCGAGAGCTATTTAAACTATAAAGGATTTTCTTTTACAAATAGGTTTGACGCGAATTCTTACATTTACATTACCAAGGCCATCGATCATTTCGATTTGGGAACTAAGGATGCTCTATTGCGATTTAAAAATACGGATGCCCGGTTTCTCGTTCTTTCATTTAGTTCGGATTGGTTATATCCCAGTCATCAATCAAAAAGAATAGTCAGCACTCTAAAACGAAATCAAGTAGACGTGAGTTTTTGCGAAATCGATTCAAATTATGGACACGATGCCTTTCTTTTACCATCAACGAATGGACTTTACGAAAAAATTCTTACCGATTTCTTGAGAAAATCATTTGAGGAAGAAGGTGATTAACATGCTGAGTAGTTTGAGATACGATCTAAAAATAATTTACAATCTCATTCCTGAAGGATCAAAAGTTTTGGATATTGGATGTGGAAATGGAGAGCTTTTAGATTGCCTTACGAAAAGAAAGAAATTAAAGGCAATTGGTATAGAAATTAATGAATTGAAAGTCGCAAAATGCATTTCGAAAGGTCTGAATGTGATTCAATCCGATGTAACTGAAGGATTGCAAGACTATCCCGATAATTCTTTTGATCAGGTCATTTTAAGCATAATCTTACAAGAAATTGAAAATCCCGTTTCAGTTCTAACGGAAATGATGAGAATCGGTAAGAGCGTCATTGTTTCCATTAAAAATATTGCAAATTGGAAAAATCGCATTAATTTTTTGCTCAACGGGAATCTTGCTCTAACTGAAGGAACAAGTGAAAAATTCACCAGGCAGGGTCTTTTCCTTTCAAATATAAGGAATTTTAAAAGATTTTGTAAGGAAAACAAGTTTAAAATCATCAAACAAACTTACATTTCGAATAACTTTGGAACGTATTTCACGGTATTTAATTCGTTTTTTGCAGAAATTGCAATATTTGTCTTAAAAAAAGGTAGGTGAAAAAAATGTCAAAAATTTTTGAAAATATCATTAAAACTATAGGGAACACGCCCATCGTAAAGCTAGGACGAATGGGGGATAGTGTAAAACCAACGGTTTTGGTGAAACTAGAAGCGTTTAATCCTGCGGGAAGCGTGAAGGATCGCATTGCAATGGCAATGATCGAAGCTGCCGAAAAAGCAGGAATAATAACTCCTGAAAAAAGTCATATTGTCGAACCCACGAGCGGTAATACGGGCATCGGGTTGGCAATGGTGTGCGCTGCGAAAGGATATAAACTGACACTGACAATGCCCGAGAGCATGTCCATCGAACGACGGAAAATCTTGAAAGCATTCGGTGCTAATCTCGTGTTAACAGAAGCAAGTGGTGGAATGAAAGGTGCTGTCAAGAAAGCAGTAGAATTAGCCAATAATTCAGATAGAATTTACATTCCACAACAATTCAAGAACATCGCCAATCCCGAGATTCATCGAAAAACAACTGCGAGAGAGATATTTGAGGCAACGGGTACCAATTTACAGGCGGTCGTGGCGGGTGTTGGAACTGGTGGCACCGTAACGGGTGTCGGAGAAGTATTGAAGAAAAAAATCCCCGGAATCAAAATTTATGCCGTGGAGCCAGAAGAATCCCCAGTTCTTTCGGGAGGAAAACCCGGTTCACATAAAATACAAGGAATCGGAGCCGGCTTCATCCCTGAAGTGCTAAACACGGCAATATATGGTGAAGTGATAACGATAAATTATGATGAAGCACAAAAAACAGCACGAGACTTGGCAAAACTGGAAGGAATATTTGTAGGAATATCCTCTGGAGCCATTCTCAACGCCACGCTGAAGGTCGCAGAAAATTTCGAAAAAGATCAATTCGTTTTAGGAATCTTGCCCGATACTGGTGAACGATATTTATCCACGGAATTATGGAACCTCTAAAAATGTTCAATTTTTTTTTTGGGGGGCGAAACTATCGGCAACAAATACGTCATGCTTTTTTAACAATGAGTTCAATATTACAAATTAAATGAAAAATTAGACAACTGAAGATAACATGCCAAGGTGATAAATCATGCCAGAAGAATTGAGAACCAAAGTGAGCATTGTTTTAGAAAAGGAAATGCTGTTCAAGTGTGATATCGGAGAAATGAAAGTTGAAGAGTGTTATATCGATGAAACCGAGCAGGAAGAAGCAGAACGGCTTGGACCTGATCCTGCAAAATTACTAGGATTATCCGTTCTCGGATGCATGGCTGCGAGTTTCCTCTTTTGCATTGAGAAACGAAAACTGGTCCTTGAAGACTTCAAGGGCGAAGCAGAAGTAGTTGTCATAAAAAATGAAAAAGATCTCTATCGTGTAAAGGAAATCAATGTAAAATTGCAACCAAATACATCAGATCCTGCCCTTGTCAAAAGAATTGGCCAATGCAAGAACCTTTTCGAATCACACTGCACGATAACGGAGTCTATTAGAAAAGGAATCAAAGTCAACGTTGATCTTGATTTATGAACCCTGAAATGGTGTTTTCTCGGTAAGCTCGGGGAGAATTAGAAATGTTTGGTTTTAGTAAAGAACAGATAAGAAGATATGGAAGACAAATCGTCCTACCTGATGTCGGTGGATCGGGACAAAAAAAAATTCAAGGCTCTTCTGTCTTAATAATTGGCGTGGGAGGATTGGGGAGCATTGCAAGCATGTATTTGGCGGCTGCGGGTGTTGGAAAAATCGGTTTGGTGGACAGTGATGTTGTTGATCTAAGCAACTTGCATAGACAGATAATTTATTCAACGGGTGATATTGGGGAATTGAAAGTTGATGCCGCATCCAACGTCTTGAAGGAGATAAATCCCGAGATTCGCATTGACAAAATTCCACAAAAACTTACTCCTAAAAACGCCCGATCTTTAGTAAAGAAATACGACATGATTATCGATGGAACGGATAATTTTCCCGCAAAATACCTCATCAATGATGCGTGCGTCTTGGAAAGAAAACCATTTGTAATGGCGGGAGTCTTGCAATATGAAGGTCAGGTCATCACGGTAATACCACGTCAAACCGCTTGTTACAGGTGCATTTTTCCAAACATGCCAACTCCTGGTTTGATCCCAAATTGCAGTGAAGCAGGGGTTCTTGGTCCCATCCCTGGTTTTGCTGCGTGTTTACAAGCCACGGAAGCTTTAAAATTCATGCTTGGGCATGGGACACGATTATTAACGGATAAAATGTTCATTTTTAACCTGCAATATTCGGATTTTCGACTTATTCGATTTGAGCGTGATGAAGAATGTCCGACTTGCGGAAATCATGCAAAAGATTATCTCGATGAACGAGATTATGAAGAAAATAACGAGTGCAGGTCTGAAGAAGCTTGAAGAAAATGAAAGAATTCAAAACGAAGAACGTGTTAAATCTCGAAGGTGAAGTATGCCCATTCACGTTTGTTTATACAAAATTAAAACTGGAAGAAATGGACAAAGATGAACTGCTAGAAGTGATAATCGACTATGAATTAGCAATAGAGAACGTTCCACGTAGCGTTGTCTCGCAAAATTTGGGAAAATGCTTGGATATAGTGAAGGTCGGTGATAAAAAATGGAAGCTTCTCATTCAAAGAATTTGATTTTACTTGATTTTTCGAAAATCGAAGATAACACGATACAAGGACACGTGAAAAACCAATGACGCAAGGATTTGAGGAATATTTGCACGTAATTCAATCCCTATTTCAGGAAAATCTCTTTCTACCCGTTTGTATAAGACTCCTCAAGGAAACCCGACCTGATGCGGTCATTGAAGAGCGTTTCTGTTCTGCCGTTTTGAAAGCTTCTAAAGGAGCCAAACTGGTTGTCAAGGACTTTTCCGAATGCTTGACTCCCGTAACGATGCTCGGTCTAGAGCAACCAAAATATACTGATCACCCCTTTCGCATTAAGCCCGCGACAACAAAAGCATTGAAGCTGGCACCTTTGGGAAAAATGGATGATTTCGACATCATTCTTTTCATTGTAAATCCCAGACAAGCCATGGACCTTGGATTGGCCGTTCAAATGCTAACAGGAAAGGGAGTTGAAACCAGTTTCAGCGGAACTTCTGCGCTCTGTGGCGAAGCAACAAGTCGAGTAATCATGACAAATAAGCCTCATGTCTCATTTCTTTGTAATGGAGCAAGATTATTCGTCAATTTCCCTGACGAATATTTGGTGATAGGAATTCCAAAAAGTTACTTGGATGGGATCATCGAAAAATTAAAGAAAATTGATGAAAGCCGTGCTTCAATACGAAAAAAACTCCTTAAAAGGTCCAAAAACCGCTAAATCGTTCATGCTTTTGTTTTTATTTGTATTTTTTTGTCTTCTTCGATTTTTGTTTTAAGCTGAGAAAGAAATTCTTTATCGTCTTCTTTGAGCATCTCAAGGATTTCGCTATTCTTGTCCCGATAAGGACACTCCTCGCAATTTTCGTGCTTTCCACACGTTAACTCGGTCAAGTCCGTCTCAACAAGTCTATTTGCAAAATCGTCAAAGAGATTTAGCTTGCCATGAAAATTTTTTACGTCTTTTAGATGTGCTTCCTTAAATAAACAAGCAATTCGTTTAATTTTATTCGATAATACTTGCGGATCATCGTCCAGATCCGAAACAAGGACGAATAAAAGGTTATTCATCTCAGGATCTCGAAACAGGAAAAATTTGAAATCTTCAAAATCAATTGACTTAATGGAAGATCCTGCAATCTCTTCTGAAAATGAAGACAAAGCCTCCATAAAACCTGCAACCAGCGTGTCTCCACCTGTAAATGACTGACACTTTCCAAAACACTGTTTTACAAGAGCTGTCCCAGCTAAAATGATGAATAAATTACGAATCACGATTAAATACCAACATGAGATGAGATGATCATTTATTGAATGAGTTTTCAAATTTTATTTATTGCAGGATTGAAAAGCATTCATTTCTTTAAAATTTATCATTTGGATTTCGCATTTAAAATCGGGGATTGAATTTAGACTTCAGTTTCGTTCATGAATGAATTTTCTAGTCAATTCATGGAACTCCACTATGTAAAAATGAATTTAATTCCGTTTAAAATACTGATAGCTAAATAAGATATGACAGTGATATACTCGTGTGGATAATTTTATGAGCCTGCAAGAAAATAGAATCCATTTGATAAATTAATAGAGGAGTGGATGCGATTTTGTCAGAACAAGAATCTTCTCAAAAAAAACGGTTAAGATTGGAGTTAGGTGGATTGACCTGCTCCAGTTGTGCACTTAAAATTGAAAAACAGCTTAATAAGCAACCCGGCGTGGCAAAAGCTGTCGTGAACTTTGGTTTAGAAAATGCCTTTGTCAATTATGACCCAAATATTGTTAATACGACCGATTTAATTCATGCCGTTGAGGAGATCGGATATCGCGCCAATCTAAGTCGAATCGAGTTGCAAGTGGATGGCATTAATTCAGAGGATGATGTCAATAAGATTCATTCGGAAGTTGGTGCATTACATGGTGTCGAGAGCGTTTATGTCAACTATAAAACGGGTCTTGCACACGTGGAATATAATTCCGAAGAAATCACCCCAAAAGATATCATTAAATCAATAAAAGCACTCTCTTTTGAAGCACGAGAAACCTTGAGTGCTCAGGATAAACAACAAATTGAACGCCAGAAGGAAATTCGGGATTATCGCAGGCGTTTTATCCTGAGTCTCATTTTTGCCATACCGGTGATTGCATTATCTTGGTTACATTTGAATATTTTTCTAAAAGACATCATATTATCTTTATTTGGTGGAAGCCATTTCATTTTTAGACTCGTGTTATTCATTTTAACCACCCCCCTTCAGTTTTACGTGGGTTCTAATTTTTACAAAGGAGCATATCTGTCTTTAAAGAATAAGTCAGCAAACATGGATGTCCTTGTTGTATTGGGCACGACCACGGCATATGCTTATAGTGTCTATACCTTGATAATCTCTTTCATTCTTACTATTTCCCCAACTGCACCTTTACTTTTGGGAAATACGTTTTTTGAAGCCGCTGCTATGATTACCATGTTCATTTTATTGGGCAAGTACTTGGAAGCCTATACCAAGGGACGGTCTTCAGAAGCCATAAAAAAATTGATGGGACTTCAGCCAAATACGGCAATCGTGTTGAGAGGTTCTGTCGAAGTCGAAGTTCCGATTACCGAGGTTGACGTTGGGGATATCATCCTTGTCAAGCCTGGTGAGCAAATCCCTGTTGATGGGGTAATTGTCGAAGGACGGTCTCAAATTGATGAATCCATGATTTCTGGAGAGAGCTTTCCTGTTGTAAAAACGGAAGGTGATTCCGTTATTGGAGGGACCTTGAATAAAAGTGGTTTGCTCAAGTTCAAAGCCGAAAAAATCGGAAAGGATACCGTGCTTTCACGAATTATTAAACTTGTTGAAGATGCTCAAAGTGAGAAAGCACCGATTCAGCGTTTAGCAGATAAAGTTGCAAGCATATTCGTTCCTGTTGTCATAACCATCGCAATTTTAACTTTCATTTTCTGGAGCACAATTGGTACTTGGCTTTTTCCCCAAATCAACTTTGAGTGGGCGTTACTTGCATTCACGTCCGTCGTCGTGATTGCTTGTCCTTGTGCAATGGGATTAGCAATCCCCACTGCAATGCTAGTTGGAAGTGGCAAGGGTGCTGAAACAGGAATTTTAATCAAGGGTGGAGAAAGCCTTGAGACCGTTCATAAGATCCGGAGTATCATATTTGATAAAACGGGCACTCTCACAAAAGGTGCTCCTGAAGTTACGGATGTATTTTCCGTAAATGGAAGCATTAAAGACGTTCTCCAGCTTGCTGCAAGTGTAGAAAGAGGATCTGAACACCCTCTCGCAGAAGCAATTATCAAAAGAGCAAAACAAGAACAGCTTTTACTTCGTGAACCTAAAGAATTCGAAGCCATATCGGGTTTCGGCGTGAAAGCGAAAATCAATGATAGCCTTATCCTGCTTGGAAACGAGCGACTGATGAAAAAATATTCAATGAATATCGACACTGTCCATGAAATCGTCTTGAAATACCAAAACGATGGAAAAACCGTGATGATTCTAGCACAAAATGGCGAAGCGAAAGGCGTAATTGCCGTGGCAGATCCCCTCAAGGAAAATTCAATTGAAGCAATTCAAGGATTGAAGGAAATGGGGATTGAAGTTTCATTGTTAACGGGAGACAACCAAAAAACAGCCAATGCTATTGCGCGAAAGGTACAAATCGACCGCGTTTTCTCTGAAGTATTACCTGAAGACAAGGCAAATGAAGTAAAAAAACTCCAAATGGAAGGAAAAATTGTTGCCATGGTTGGTGATGGCATCAATGATGCTCCTGCATTGGCTCAGGCTGATGTCGGGATTGCAATGGGATCGGGCACCGACATTGCCATTGAAACGGGTGATATTGTCTTGATGCGTAACGATCTCAGGAATGTTGTTGCGGGAATTAATCTCAGCAAGAAGACCGTTAAAAAAATGAAATACAATTTAATGTGGGCATTTCTTTATAACTCTCTATTTATTCCCGTGGCAGCAGGTGCCTTTGTTCCATTAATCATCATTCTAACGGGTGTGCCAATGTTCATTCCACCTGGCTTGGCGGCACTCGCAATGGCAATGAGTTCCGTTTCCGTTGTTTCTAATTCTCTATTATTGAAGAGATACGAACCAAGGATGAAAAGCCAAGTTGAAGAAGAACGAAAATTGCTTCAGAACGTTGAAATTGATCCTGTTTGCGGCATGGAAGTCATTCCGGGCGTGGATATAGAAACTGAACATGATGGCAAAAAATATTATTTTTGTAATCCATCTTGCAAGACCGAATTTGAAAAAAGACCCGACTATTATCTCTCGGATAAGAAAGAATTGAAGAAAATGGAAGAAATTGAAATAAAGGAGGAAAAAGAAAAAATGCCAATTTTAAAGTGTACAAGTTGTGGGAGCACATCTGACGTGCCGCAACATTGTGGAAAACCTATGCACGTAGAAAAAGTGGATGGGAAAGACATGTTAGTGTGTTGGATGGGACCGAACTGCGGAAAGCAGGAAATCCCTGAACATCACGGTGCCCCTATGGCATACGAAGAATAAATGACTACAATCATTTAATTCCAAAAACTTTTTTTATTTTTCGTGCAAACTTCTCAGGATCGTGAAAAATTAAGTAAGAATAGCAAAACTTGGGAAGAAACCACGTATCATTTACCGTCGGACCCGGATTGTAATTAGGTCTCGTGAGAATTGAGAAATTGATGTTGAAATATTTTTGATTTTCAGCAAGTGGACCAAAAAAGAGAATGAAGTTAAATGCGTTTCTTTTCATTTTGGCATAAAGTTTTAAGATTTTCACGATTTCTGATGCAAGAGCCGTGATGTCATTCTCGTTTAGAGAATCGAGGTTCTTTTTTTCACAAATTCCCTGAATTTCATAATTACCGCGCGGTGCATATGGAACCATCCAATGGAAGCTTCCTTGCTGTTCAATATATCTTTCACTTTTTGCTTCCAACTTGATGAGTTCATCCCAAAAATTTAATTCATGTTTCTCGTAAAACTCCTTGCTCTTCGAGCTGATGATTTCCAAATAAGGAAACGAAAGAGTGGAAAGAATGACCTGAGCGTGAGGATGAAAAATGGAAGACCCTGCCGTCCCTAAATAATTCACACCAATACAGGCGTGATTTACAGTATTATCTATATTTTTCACTATTTTTATATAGTCTATTCCATTTAACAAGGCATCTGCAATGAGTTCGGGCGTGAATTCTCCAATTTTCGTGAAGTGTGTTCCCGGATCAAACACGATCACCGACGAGTAACATGTAAAGGAAAACAAATTCGGAAATTGGACGCTTTTTCCTTTTTTCATCCGTCCTTCTGGAAAAATTGAATTAGGAAATTTAGAGGCTGAGCTTTCTAAATTGTCGGAACAAAAGAAACAACTATGACTCGTCTTTTCGATCATTTCATCAAGGAATGCTTCATTTGGCTTTCGATATAATAAATCACGTTTTGTCGTGAGGCTTTCAGGCAAGATCGAAAACTCACCCGTGAGAGGGTGTTCTCGATAATGAATGACCTGTTCTTCCTCCTTGAAATCTTTATAAGGACTTAAAACACGGGCTGTTTCCGTGTATTCTCTTAATTGAATGACCATTAAAGGAACCTCAAGACTTTTCTATCATCATCAAACGGCTTTTTTTTTATTCTAAAATAAATATATTTGATTTTTTTTAAATTCGATTTTTTGCAAGCTTGCACGTTTTAATCATAAAATCTGATTCAGCCGGAATTTGGCAAGTACGCCTAACAAGCTTGCATTTTTCGAAATTTCGGTTTCCTTCTTTCTGTTCTTTACAAGGATTTTAAGACGAGATATTGAAATCTCATTCTAATTTATTCGCAATATCGTGGTTTCGGTTTAAACACTTAGAGAAGTGGGAAAAAAAAATCTTTTTATTAAATTTTTAAAGATTTAAATTATCTTTTTTGATTTAAAACCGGTTTTAAATTCAAGGAATATGCCCCGATAGGGCAATTTGAAAAAAAAAATATTACATGGTGAGAAAAAAATGGTAGAAACATTCTTTTTCTGGACTGATGAACAGAAAGAATTTGCCAAACGAGTTAATAAGTTTGCAGACGATCATGTCGAAGAAGCAGAAATGGCTCATGCCGAAAAACGATTTCCCTGGGAAGTCATGAAAAAAGTCGGCGAAGAAGGCTTCATGGGTGCAGGAGTCCCAAAGGAATATGGTGGTCTTGATTTAGGTGCAACAGGAAGTTGCATTGTCGCAGAAGCTCTTGGACGCTTGTATGCTGTTGGACACGTGTTTGTCGTCAGCATGTTAGGTGGCTTGCATCAATATCTCAAATTTGCTGATGAAGAAACGAAGAAGAAATACCTCGGACAAATTGCAGAAGGCAAGGTTCTGGGTGCCGTTTGTATTACAGAACCCTTTGCCGGTTCTGATGCAGCAAATGTATATACGACTGCTGTAAAAGAAGGAGACGAGTGGGTCATTAACGGTAAAAAACGCATGGTCACGGGTGTTGGTGCTGCCGGACGTTACTTCGTATATGTAAAAACGAGTGATGATCCTACTGATCGAAAGCAATACAAGCATCTTACCGCCTTTACAATCGACAGGGGTACAAAAGGTTTCACGTTGGAAAAAATTAATGATCTGGTTGGTTTTGATAACGTGCCAAACGGATATCTGGATTTTGATAACGTGCGTATTCCTGATTCACAACGAGTCGGAGAAGTGGGTCAAGGATGGCAGGTCATGATGTCCGGTTTAAACTTCGAGCGTTTAATCGGTGCGGCCGTCGTTGGTGGTGGATTTGAGGATATCATCAAGATGCTCCGCCATTATATGGAACGACGCGTGCAATTCAATCAAACCGTCAATCGATTTACGAATCTACAATTTGATTTTGCTGATATCATTGCAAAATGGAGAATCTCTCGACTGATCAGCTATTACACAGCCTACTTGCTTGATCACCAGAAAGATCTAAAACTCTCCGAATTTGACACGGGATGCTGGGCAAGTATTGCAAAGCTTTACAATACGGTTTCTGCTCGCGAAGTAGGAAGCTCTGCAGTCCAAATCATGGGCGGAGATGGTTTGACTCGATTCTATCCAACCGAACGCCTGATTCGAGAAGCCAAGATCGGTGAAATCGTAGCAGGAACGACCGAAGTTCAAAAAATGTTGATCTATCGATTATCATTAGCAAAGAAAGGATTCGCCGAAATGACGCACTACCTTAAACTCCATCCAACTCTTGACTTCCCAATTCCAACGAATGCACCATCCGAGTGGGAAGGAATGGAGATCAATAAGGAGAACGTCATGAAACTAATGGCAAAAGACTTCAAGACAAATCCTGGATTATACATGAAACCTGAAGATATCAAATTCCTGACGAAAGGAAAACGCAAGGCCATTCACCAAGTTCTCGAAGAACTCGAGAAAGAAGGCAAGATCACGGTCATGCGCGGTCGTGACGGCAAGATAAAATTGGCAAAGGCAACCTACGTTGGTCTAAAGATCTATCCAAAAGAATTCTATCGATACTTCCCCGATTGGGCGAAAGAAGACGAATTCATGATGGAAATGACCAAATTTTAAGCATCATCCATCTCTTTTTTTATTTCCTTTTTCTATTAAACAAAAATTAATCCATCCAATTTGATGAAATCCTTAGTTCGAACATCCCATGTCTTTCTTCTAATCGTTTCATCTTGCATCTCATTCATCAAAGTAAGCCGCTTAATTCGTTCATCAAGGGTTTTTGGCAATTCTTGCTTAAATTCGATAAATCTTGGAATCATGTAATAAGGAAGAACTTGAACCAAATAGTTATACAAGTCGTCATATTTTAGAGAACCATCTGTTTTCAACACCACGCAAAGTTTAATCTCATCATCTGATGCTTGTTCTTTTTTCAAACCGATCGCGGCACTTTCAAGAACAAATGGATGTGCATTTACGACTTTTTCTATTTCGTGAGGAGAAAAAATTTTATCATGTCTACGAATTATCGTTTCTTCTTGCCCTATGATGTAAAAAAAGCCATCTTTATCTTTATAACCCAAATTTCCTGTACGGACCCAGTTAGAACCCCTATATTTTTTCTTTTTATCTCCCGAAAATCTATAGAATTCCAGTGAAATCGGTAATGTTGATCTCGAGATGATTTCTCCAACATTATCTGAACCTGGTTCTAACTCCTTCCCATCAGAATTAACTATTTTCAATTCAAAGCCATTAATTGGTTTTCCGACTGAACCAATTTTTCCGCCTTTTGAGCCCTTTTTATTGATCGTGACAGTGCTACCATTTAAAAAGGGCCATCCTTCATAAATTGGAATGTTAAATCTATTTTCAAAAATTTCCCACAATTCCTTTGGAGCCTCTGACCCAAATGCGCCTTTAATTGAATGTTTCTTATCCGTTTCTTTTACCGGCTCGTTCAATAGTTTTAACAAAACTCCTTTATTATAACAAATGAGATTTGCACCATGTTCTCTAACTTCCTGCCAAAAAATTGAAGCATTGAATTCTCTTGTTATGATTATGGATGAATCATGAAATAAACTCGGTAGGATCACGAAAATCTGCGTGAATATAATAAAAAGCGGGAAGGGACAATAAACAATTACGGGCTTAAGATCCTGAATTTGTAGCAATTCATTTTTAATGATTAATCCTGCAAGAACCGCATGATTCCTCAACAAAATTCCTTTCGGTTTTCCGATGCTTCCCGAAGTATAAAGGATTTGCATTTTGTGCCAGTCTTTGACCTTAACATCTGGATTTTTTGTAATGCTCGTGTTGATTTCTTGGAAGTCTATCATTTTATTGTTAAATTTGAACCCTTTTGGAGCATTATGTACTATTATCTTCTTAATTTCGGGTAGTTTTTTTTGAATTCGCTTATATTTTTCGAGAAATTCATGTTCTAAGATCAAAATTTTAATACGGCTATGACTTAAAATATATTCCAATAAGTCATCATCCAGCAAGTAATTTACCGGAACAAAGGTACAACCGGCTTTTATTATGCCAAACTCACAGTAAATAAAGTCTAGACTATTTGGAAGCATCAAGGCCACATTACTTCTTCCAAATCCGAGCCTTTTGATCAAGCTTAAGAGTCCATTTGCGATTCTGTTTGAATTCTCATTAAGTTTCTTGTAGGTGACTTTCTTATCTCGAAAATAGATAAAAACATGGTTCGGTTCTTTCAGTGCTTTTTTTTCTAATATTTTTGGCAGTGTTGCATTCTGTAATCCGTGTTCCTTTATCAAATCAACGATTCCGATCTTTTTAGTTAGAAACAAGCCATTGCTCCTTATTTCAATGTTGATTTCCTCTTGATCTGTAAAAGGGAAGGAATTGTCTTTAAATATCTTGCTTGATACATATATCCATCCATTCTTATATTTCCCGTTACCTGATTTCTTTACTATGAATTTTCCTTTTCCGATGATGTTTGTCATTTTATCTCCTATATGAAATTATCATTAATAATATCAATGAAAATGATGAATTCTAATCTAATACTTACTATTTTTCAGCAAGCTTGATTATCGTGTATTCGTTGAAGATTTCATTTCGCTTCGTAGAGTATTATTTTTGACTTTCAAGTCACCTTACTACAGTAATCATTACTACCAAATCGGAATATTTAAAAATATAGGTGCCCTACTCGCGACTGTTTTCTTAAAGCTCCTGCTTTATTACGAGGTGGTAAAAATCGTATCAAAAAAAGTAAAACTCTTGCTATTACTAATTTTTCTGGGTCTAACGCTAACTGGCGTTATCGGTTTAAATTTTTTTCCTGCGAACATCTTAAGAACGACACACTACGTTGTTAGAAATGACGGACAGGCAATAGTCTCTTATAATCTATACCAACCGATCGGAATTACTGAGCCTAGACCGGTAATCGTGATGGGGCACGGCATTATCGTAAGTAAAGAGATGATGACATCTTTTGCGATAGAATTAGCATGGAGAGGGTACATCGTCGTAAATTTGGACTGGTGCGGTCATGGTCAAACCATTGGAAGCTTAACCGTCTCGGGTCTGGTGAGTGATTTAGAATCAGTTCTTGCCGATATTCCAAATACTGCTCCCATGGCAAACATGTCTGAAATCGCCCTTATTGGATATTCCATGGGTGGAATTGCAACTTATGACATTGCAGCTAATAATTCAAATATAAAGGCGTGGGTCGGCGTGGGAACCGCACCAAATGATTTTATATCAAACACGAGCAATCCGAAAAATGTTTTGTTGATAATTGGATTGTATGATCAAGTCTTCAGCCCTCTTGAAGTCATACGGCAATCAATGGTAAATTTGACGGGAACTCCGGGCGTCGCAGACTTTCAATACGAAGTGTTATATGGCAATATTGCTGATGGAACCGCAAGGCGATTTCACGTCGTCCCTACGTCTGAACATCTAATGGTGCCTTGGCATCGAGACTTCATTTCAACGACCACGGATTGGATCGTCCAAACGTTCGACGGCGTGAAGCCAAGTCTCACGATTACTGCATATGATGTCAGGTTTGCTTTTCTCATCATCGGTGTTTCTGGATTTACGGGTTTGGCTTTCGTTTCTGCATTACTTCTTGCAGATAAGTTCCGCATTAGAAAAGAAGAATCTCAAAGATCACAGGAAGAGTGTCTGATTTTAAGGGTGGAAGACATCGAAGCCACGTCTGCGCGATCCTTTATCCTGAAATACTACGTGCATGCTTTTCTCTTGATACCTACGATTCTGGTTTTCGCCGTTCTCTTCTTAGTTCCATTACTGTTCTCCGCGTTACTAGGTGCACTTTTTGGTTGCTTGGGAATAAATATTCTAATATTTTGCTGGCGATTGACAAAAAAGTCAAATCGATCCATCAAGTCGATATTCAAGGAAAATTTGTTCCAAGAACCAAAAATATGGCTGTATTCCGTGATTCTCACTTCAATATTTTTCTTCGGTTATTATTCCACTATCGGACTTAATTATCTTGGATTTGTCTCATCGCTGCAAAGAATTCCATTCGTCATTCTATATTGCTTCTTGGCTTTCGTGCTATTCTTCATCATTTTCGTTTTCCTTCAGAAAGCCCTGGTGCCGTTATTGGATGAAAAACTAAAAATCAAGAATACTTCGGTTAAATACATTGCGACATCCTTGATCAACTTTTTGCTGATATATTCGTGGTTCCTTCCTGTAGTTCTCATTCCCTGCATTATAATGAACGATTATTTCGTTGCATTGATCTTAGTTTTTCTATTCCCCATCATTTTATCTTTGGCTTTCTTCAGCACATATATCGAAAAATTAACCGGTTCCGTGATACCCTCTGTACTGATTTCAGCTTTGGTCTTGGGTTTTCTAATGACTGCAATGTCGCCTCTCATCATCGACCCACTTGGAACTTTAGTAGATGCTCTTGCTTGGGCAGAGTCAAGAGGTCTGATCAACTTCGCCTTCCTAATATTTTAAACAAGTTAGAATCGAATGAATTTCAAGTGGTTTAATATATCTGTGCCAAGAAATATGAAAATAAACTGGGCATGCGCAATAAACCATTTGATTCTCCTTTTTTTTTAAAATTGAACGTGTTTTTCGGATGAATTTTTTCTTGATTTGTTTCTCCCGAAGTCATCATGAGCGAATTCGTAAATTGCTCTCATGTATGTTTTTTATGTTATCATTGATTACATCCAAAAAATATGCTCAATTTTAATACCGATAATGAAACTCACATATTCTATAATAATAAGGAATGTATATGTCAATCTGGGGGTTGGTCGATGATAACCAATGAAATACAGAATGAAATTTCTCAACTGTTCCTGAAATATGAACATTCAAGATACAATTTCGAGGATCTCAAGCTCATTTATGAACGACTTTCGGGAATTCCCGAATTGAATAAATTTTTCTTTTACGACCTTTTCAAAATGGCACTAGATCTTTTCATTTCTGGTCAGCAAGCTCAAGCAATGAAAATGATCCTGCAAATTGTTTCAATTGCACACGTGCCTGAAGAAGAGAAAAAATTACTGAAGCAAGAAATAATCACGACATTTTGCGGAGTTGAGCAAATGCACGAAAAAGAATTGACTGATTTTGAAGATCTAATTAAAGAACAGCATTTTTACTTTGAAGATGAGGAAAAACCTCTTGAATTGATGGAAAAGAGAGAGAATGAGATCGTGTCTGAGATGCTACAAAGAGCGAATAATTATCAAATGATTTCATTTTCTAGAGAAACCGAAGGGATACTCGGTCCCAGTCCTATTAAGAAAATTGCCTTCGTGACATGCATGGATTGCCGAGTGGACCTCGAAAGAATCTTTAATCTAAAACCAGGTGAGGCAATCATAATTCGCAATGCAGGAAATATCACGAACCTGGGAACTCTACGTTCGCTACTCTTGGCTGTTTATGAACTTAACGTGGAAATCATTTTCATCATTGGGCATTCTGATTGCGGAGCCAAGGCGACTGAAAAGGATTTAACTAATCTTCTTGAAAAAATGGCAAAAAAATTGAATTTGAAAACTGAAGAAGTCCTGTCATTGCTTTACATTGATAATCTAAAAGAATTCAAGTACATGCTTAATCCGATACAGGACGAAAAATCCAACGTAAAAAAAGGCGTGAAATATTTACGCGATAAAGGGATATTCCCTGACAATATAATCATCAAAGGTTTTCTCTATGATGTAAAAACAGGGAGGCTCGAGGAAGTGCGTTAAGCCATGTTCACGCCTTTAGATTTAATAATGGGAGGAATATCTCTCGGAATTTTATTCTTTGGAATCTTCATGGTATTTGGTACTTATATAATTAGCCAATTACTAGAACACGGAGATGTTGCAACAAGCTCTGAAACTGATCATGATTTCGATCATGACCTCGATCACGACGTGGACCACGATTTTGATCACGGGCTCGATCACGACGTGGACCACGATTTTGATCACGGGCTCGATCACGACGTGGACCACGATTTCGACCACGGGCTCGATCACGACATGGATCATCACTTAAGTGATGGTAGCGTGAGCCACGACTGTTCCGACCCAATTAATGTGACTGACGTAGACTTAGATTCAAGTCCGCACACGTTTGAGTTTTCAAAGACACCTCTTGGAGCACTTTTGGGAACCATTCTCCTCTCCTATGGCGGAATTGGAATCTTGATGTATTTTTTCCTTCCAACCATTCCAATTTTTTTCAGGATTTTAACTCACGTGCTAATTGTCATTGCAATAACATGGATTTTTTCAAGATTATTCAAGAAACTATTCCTCGAAACGGGCACGTTCATAACCCTGAGATCCTTGATAGGAACTCAAGTCACTGCAACAACGGATATCGTGCATGATTTTGGCGAGATCCGCGTCCGAACCATTGCGGGCTTTAAGAGATATCCTGCTCGACCGTATTTCAAGGAAAAGAAATTCCCCAAGGGTGAGTTATTGTATATTGTAAATGAATTTAATGGATTTGCACTTGTAAATGATGAATATAGATAAAAAAAGGAGGTTTTAAAAATGATAGTAAATTTTGCGCTGATTGGGGTTGGTGCAGGCCTTGCATTCCTCATCGGAATGCTCGTTTTAGCCATTTTAATTTTCGTGAAGAAATATATCGCCATCTACCCCCCAATGGTCTTCTTCGTCCATTTACGACGCGGAAAACCAATTGCACAAGGCGAAGGCGGAATGGTCATCCGCGTTCCTTTCTTTGATAAGGTTTTGACCATTGATAAAACTGTCCAGCAACTTAACATCGATTCGGAAGAAGTGCTTTCGAAAGAGAAACAAAAGATTTCACTGCGAACAGTGGTTCAATGGCAAGCCATTGATGCAATTTCGACCATAAATAACGTAAAATGGCACGAAATTCCAAAGCTCATTCGAGCAATAATTGAGTCCGTCATTCGGACGACGTGTGCCCAGCTACGAGTTGAAGAAATACTTGAAGAACGGCAGAAAATTATAGATGCCATCAAGAAAGAGCTTCTAGAAATCACAAAGGATTGGGGCGTCGCCATAATAACCGTCGAAATACCTGATGTCGATGTTATAAATGCGGAATTTCTGAAGGACATGTCCCGTCCTCGAGAAGCTGAAATGAAAAGAAAGGCCGAGTTAGCCGAGATCGAACGTGATCAAATAACACAAGTCAAGGAAGTTGAGCGACAACGAACCGTTAAACTACAACAAATTGCAATGAGCAAGGAAACTGGAGTTAATGACCAAATAAAACTTAGAGACATTCAAGAAAATGAAAAAGAAAGGGAACTTTCAGTCCTCGAAATTGAAATGAAAAAACGAGTACTTCAAAAAGAATACGAAAAAAGACAAGCCGAAATTGAAGCCGAGAAAATCAAGAACATCAGGATGAAACAAGCGGAAGCCGAAAGATATCAAAAAATCACGGGGATCGCTGAAGCAGAAGCCGAAAAGATACGATTGGTTGCCGAAAGTGAAGCCGCGAAAATCCTGAAAATCGCAAAAGCAGAAGCAGAAGGAATGCGCCTGAAAATAAATGCACTGAATGAATATACTCCACAGGCATTAAAGGCCGAGTTGATTAAAATCCTACCAAAGATATATGAGAACATCTCAATTGGGGATATAACGCTTTTTTCAACCGATGGGAACGGAAAAACTGATGGCGATGGTGGAAACTCGGCATATCAATTGTACGGACAGGTATTATTGCCAACCGTTCTAATTTCAAAGATTCTGGGTCTAAACGGTGAAGACACTCTGACCACCATCTTGGGCAATAATGTCACTGAAGCAATGGGTGGAAATGGCGAAAAAAATAAAAGCGGACTCAAGAAACACGCAATTGTACCTGTACCTAAATCGTCATAAATCACCAAACTATCTTTTTTTTAAGTTTTTAAGGCTTATTTAAGCAATAGACTTCATTTAATGAACCAATTCTCATGAACTCACGATTTTTCGATGAGAATGAAATTTTTTTCTCTTATTTTAAAAACAACAGTTATCAACAATTTTTTAAAGATGAAAGAACAAGATTTTCAAAGAAAGATGGACGGATTTCAAGTTTAAAGGTGATGAACATGGGGAATGCAGCGAAGCACCACGTGCGAAAAATCACGATCATTGGTGATTATGCCGTTGGAAAAACCAGCTTGCTCGCAAATTATATCGAGAAAAAATTCAGTTTCGATTATAAACCATCGATTGGTGTAAATATCACCACGAAGGAATTTAAGCATCCAACTAAGAATGAATTCTGTGCAGTCAACTTCTGGGATATTGCGGGTCAGGAGTTATTTTCCAATCTTCGTGCTCAATTTTATGAAGGATCGGATGCTTGTGCAATAGTATTTGACTGCACGAGAAAGGAAACTTTCATGAACGCCAAGATCTGGTTTAGGAACCTACAAGTATACGATCAGGATTTAGGACTTGAGAAGATTATCTTAATAGGTAATAAGGCAGATCTTCAATCCGAAAGAGTCGTAACCATGGAAGAGATTCAGGCTTTATCAATGGAGTTGGGAATTATTTATGTTGAGACTTCTGCCCTAACCTGCCAAAACGTGAACTATGCATTCGAGAGCCTGATAAGACAAGTACTTCCTTGGGAAGCCTAACTAATTTTAAAAGGAAGCCCTTTCAATAGTTCTCCTTTTTTCCTAAAAAGAACACCCCGTTCTGAATCATCGATCTGAACTATCTGATCATTCTTGCTCAAGTCCCGTAGAATCATCCAAATTAACACGGTCGGAGGTGGCTGATCAAAGACTGATTTCATGGTTTCTTTTACCTCAGACACGGAAAGCGGTTTTGAACTTTTTTCTATTGTTTCGTGAACGAGCTTGATATAAGGAAGCTGGTCCAAGAACGAATTCAAATCTTCGAATTGAGTTAAATCTATGGCAACTCCTTCCTGTCCGATTAAATTGCCGTGTAGTGCAAAAAAACAATCTTTAAATAACTCTAGCAGATATTTTGCCTGCTCTTCATCATCATTCTCATCAATGAAAACCGTGAAAGCAATTTTATGAATGATAGAAATTAAAATTCTATGATTGAACATGTTGATGCTCTTTATTGAACCGCCCAGTTCTTCTGCTAAATCTCCAAAAGCCGCAAGGAGACCGGAGATGATGACCGGATCTCTTTCTTGAAATCCGTAAGACCTTGAAATGAGCAGGTCGCCACCGTGTGTTCTAAAACATAGGAAATACTTTAACATGGTTAATCCACTTTTTTTCTTGGAATTTACTTCGATCCCGTCTGTTTGATTTTGTTCTCAAGTCGTGAAGATAAAGAACAAGTTATAAGAATTTGTACAAGTAATGAAACAAAAATCATTCGATTTGAAATTTGACTTGATGATTTGGACCTGAATTGAAGATGACAGAGAAGAGCGAGAAGAAATGTTACGTTTATTATCAAATGATCCTTGATTTAGATACAATTGATCAAAGTCTACTACCTCGTTTGATCAAATGGTTGAAGGGAAGGGACAAAGTTCTCAAGATACGGGAGATACACGATGAAAGTTTGGATAAGGTCACTCATGTCGTCAATCGAGCCTTTTTAGATGCCCCAGACCCCTACGAGCGAGTGATGCCCGATGATTTTAAGGAATTGGGAGAAGAATATGTCATTTTCATCGCGTCCATGTATGGCAAAGATGTCGGAGTTCTCGTCATCCTGCTTAACAAGATGCCCCACCTCGGTAAAAAAGCCGCTACAATATCGTTAATTGCAGTGATTCCAGAGCGAAAATTTCAAGGAATAAGCACCAGCATGGCAATCCATGCATACAAATGGCTCCGATCTCATGACATTCGGTATGTAAAATGTCTTGTCGGTAAAGACAATGAACCCGCGTATCGTTTCATGACTCGTCTTGGATTTAAAAAATATGGCGAAAAAGAATTTACCATTGACGAATGAATTGTTTTAATCAATTAAATAAAAAAAGAAAATGTTATTCTTCTTTTGGCACTTCATCAAATTCTAGTTTGAGCATTATCCACACTATTATGACCGTGACATAGAATAGAATCATGCCTGATACCCAACTTTCGCCAGTACCCCCGAGTAATGTTAGAAGTACTGAAAAACCCAAGATCCCGATACCATAAGCAATCACCAACATCATCGCAAGCTTTCCAAAAAAACAAGATGTCATTGTTTTCTTCATGGAATAACCTGATAAGCCCAATGGCACGAGTAGAATTGAGTCTGGAAGTGGCGTGAGTGCAAATAAGAATATAATGAACGGGACGACAGCAGGACGGTTTTCCATCAAATTGCCCCACTTGTTAACCCTATCAACCGTTTCTTCTGCCAATATTTCTCGTCCTCCCCGTCCAATGAAAAAATCAATAATTTCACCCGAAAAATTTCCAAGCGTTCCGATAAATGCTGCCATCAACGGATATCCAAAAAATGCGATCGGCCACGGCAAGCCTGCATTTATCCCCCAAAGTGAGATAAAAGAAACTCCAAAGAAGTAAGGAACGGGAATTGGGATGAGGGCTCCGAGAAAACAGGAAATATAGATGATTAAAAAACCAATCGAACCCATGCTGGGATCGACCTGAGTCCATGTTTGTAAACTAAAGAAAAAATCTACGAAAACACCAATTTGTTGATCAAAAACAATGAAAATGATAGTCATAACAACTAAGATGCTCAACGCTACTATTAATCCAACATCGACTTTCGTGAAGCGTCTATCAAAACGAATCATTAAGAAGTTCACTTCCCAATAATTTAGTCAAGCCCTTGTAAAGTCTTTTATTTTTTTACTACAAATTATTGTAGATAAACATAATTTAGGTCAAATCTTAATAAGTTTAATGTGGTTTGTACTCTTCGAGAGGCATCAATTAAAGAGAGGTGCGTAACAAACATTGGCAGTTGAGGAAATGGAATTGTCCAGGGACGTGATCGGGGATGAATTTGTTACGAAGTTAAAAGCGACAATTCTAGTGGACAACATGATCTATCGCCGTAATATGCTTGCAGAACACGGCTTTGCTATATTATTGAACGCACAGGTTGGAGATGATTCCCACAATACTTTTAATATTTTAATGGATACCGGGCAATCTGGGATTGCACTCAAGCAGAATCTCGAAAATTTGGATTTAGACTTGGATACTTTGGACGCAATCGTTCTCAGTCACGGACATTACGATCATACCGGAGGATTGAAAGTCGCAGAGACATTACTTAAAAGGAAAACCCCCGTGATTTGTCATCCTGATGCCTTGAAACCCAAATTTGCAAGATCACAGATGGGTGGTGTCCGACAGATAGGACTTCCGTTTAAAATTGAGGATTTTGTTGAAAAAAACCTTACATTCGTTGAAACGTTTGGTCCTCACTATTTCCATCCATCAATCTTAACAACAGGTGAAATTGAGCGAAATACCACCTTTGAAAAAGTTCCAAAGCGCTTCGAAACACGCTCTGAGAATGGAGATTTCGTTCACGATGAAATACTTGATGATCAAGCTCTAATTTTTATCATGAAAGTTGGTTTAGTAATCATCACTGGTTGTGCCCATGCCGGAATCATAAATACTATAAATAAAGCCATTGCCTTGACTTCAATTCGGAAAATACATGCCGTCATTGGAGGGTTTCACCTCATCGATGCCAACTTAACGAAAATCGGATCAACGATCAAGGAGCTAAAAAAATTCGATATTGATGTATTATGCCCTCTTCACTGCACGGGACTCTTCCCAATTGAATCGATTATTTCGACATTTCCAAAGCATTATCGCGCTGGAGGTGTCGGGACGCAATTTGTTTTTGCCTCAAAATGAATTCTCATTCATGAGCGGCACGCATGTTTCAAAACATTTATAATGCATAAATTCCACGTTTTTCTAAATTTTAGTAATATTCCTCTTAAATTATCATGCCTAGGAGTAATATCGCAGTTATAAATCACGATTGAAGGTGTTTTTTTGACCGAAACGCTGAGAACATATGAGGAAATAAATCGTAAAATTAAGAAAGGAACCATTCGTGTCGTAACGGCTGATGAAATGACGAAAATTGTCGAAGAAGAAGGTGTCGAAGTTGCAGCAAGGGATATTGACATTGTTACAACTGGAACCTTTGGACCAATGTGTAGTTCTGGGGCGTTCCTAAATTTTGGTCATTCTGATCCCCCAATAAAAATGGAACACGTTTGGTTAAATGACATTCATTGCTATCACGGCAATGCCGCAGTTGATGTTTATATAGGTGCCACGCGAATGAGTGACACGCGACCTTTTGAATACGGAGGCGGACACATTATTGAGGATCTTACGGCTGGGAAAGAGGTTACTTTATATGCAACGGCATATGCAACTGATTGTTATCCTCGAACCCACGTAGAAACGAATATTAGCTTAGAAGACATAAATCAAGCCATTCTCGTGAATCCTCGGAATTGTTATCAACGATATTCTTGTGCGGTTAATAGTCAAAACCGCACTTATTTTACGTACATGGGAAAACTTTTACCCAACTTTGGAAATGCTTCATACTCCGGAACTGGAGAATTGAATCCATTATGTAATGACCCTGATTATGAAACGATTGGAATTGGCACGCGCATATTTCTTGGTGGAGGCGTGGGCTATATCTGGGGTGAAGGCACGCAACATGACCCAAAGAATGGATTTGGAAACCTTTTTGTTAGCGGTAACTTAAAAAAGATGAGTGCAAAGTTCCTTCAAGGTGCAATACTTGAAAAATATGGAACCTCTCTCTATGTTGGATTGGGCATCCCGATCCCTATCTTGAATAAAGGGCTGGCAAGAAAGACAGGCATATCCGACGCGGAAATCTCTACTAAAGTTGTTGATTATGGTATTCGAAGGCGAAATCGACCCGTGTTGCAAACGATTTCGTATAAAGAGTTAAAATCCGGTTACATTTTAATTCATGATAAAAAAGTCAAGGTAAATTGTCTTTCGAGCGTTCGTAAAGCCAGGGAAATTGCTGATGAGCTGAAACGGTGGATTGAAGAAGGCACGTTTTACTTGACTTCGCCAATTGAAAGATTGCCGAGAGATGTCGTTTTCAAGCCCATGAAGGTCACGTCTGAAGCATTCCTTGTTGAGAATGTGATGGGACCTGCAATAACCTGTCGTTCTGATGCTTCAATTGATGATGTTGCGCGTTTGATAATCGAAAAATCAACAAATCACATAATGGTCTGCCAAAACAAAAAATTGGTCGGTATCGTGACATCATTTGACATCACGCGAGCGATTGCCGAACACATTCCTGACGTGGAGCATATCAGCACGAAAAACGTGATTACGGCACATCCTGAAGATTCGATCCAATTTGCTGCTCGAAAGATGGAAGAACACGGTATCTCTGCGTTGCCTGTCGTGAATAAAGAAAATAACATTCTAGGCATGGTTACGAGTGAAGATCTTTCTAAATTGCTTGGGCGGAGGAAATTCCGCACGTGAGGTGTGTTTATGGACATATATTTCGAATTTGACTCCGAAAAAATTTATGAACCGGTGCTCGCTAACATCATCATTGAAACTCAGATTCCAATTAATATCGTTAAAGTAACCGTTAGTAACGAAGGTGGCGAAGCTCTAATCACGGTACCCGATGAAGTCGCAGATAAAATCATAGCACGACTTAGACAAAAAGGTCTCAAACCGACATCAAAATTTCGGAAAATTAATCTTGATAAAGAGTTATGCGTGGATTGCGGACATTGCGTGTCTCTATGCTCGTTTAATGCTCTCGCCATGGATGAGAACATGGAAGTCATGCTGGATAGTGAAAAATGCACGGGATGCCGACGATGTTTAGATGCTTGTCCAAGAAATGCTATTTCAATATGAGCAAATAACCTATCAAGAGGACTACAAATGCTCTCACCCGAAGAGAAAGATCGCTATCATCGTCAGATTCTCGTTCCTGAAATTGGAGAAAATGGTCAAAAAACGCTGAAGAAAAGCTCCGTCCTGATTGTTGGAACAGGAGGGCTTGGATCTGCCGCTTCTCTTTATTTAGCGGCGGCAGGTATTGGAAAAATAGGAATACTTGACATGGATGTCGTTGAAGTCTCAAATCTGCAACGACAGGTCATCCATGCAACATCTCGCGTGGGTGTTAAAAAAATAGAATCTGCAGAAAAGGTACTAAAAGATTTGAACCCAAACATCGAAATTATCACGTTTTCGGAAAAGTTTGAAGAAAAAAATGCTTCTAAACTCGTTCGACAGTTTCAATACGTCATTGATGCAAGTGATAATTTTCCTACAAAATTTCTCATCAATGATAAATGCGCAGAAAATAACATTCCTTGCACGATAGGAGGCGTGCGTGCATTTGAAGGACAATTCATTACTGTCATTCCTCACCAGACAACTTGTTATCGATGCGTATTTCACGAACCACCCCCGCCAATGAAAGGAAAGTTGCCAATTTTGGGCTCAACAGCAGGAATAGGTGGATTGATAGAAGCAACCGAGTGCGTCAAATATTTTGTAGGATTGAGGGACGATCTTCTCACGAATTGCTTGCTGTTTTTTGATCTTAGAGCCATGAGCTTTGATAAAATAACGATCCTTCGGGATCCAAAATGCAAGACTTGTGGAACTGAAGCCTAAGTTAATCCCAAAATGAGAAAAAATAAAAATTAATAAATTTTCCTTCCTTTTTTAGAAATCCTGTCATGTTTCAAAGAATTTATGATATTTCTTTGGCAAATCCGTGTATTTCACGGAAGGATCAAGATATCTAGACGTGTCTTTTGAATTGTATGTATTCCATAAGAGAATGCACTTGTCTTTTACTGAGTTATTATTGATGAAATCAATCATCGCTGCGGCTGTCTTCCCCGTGTAGGTGGGATCAAGAAGAACGTTTTCATTTTCCATGAATAAATCAATTGCTTTCCGGCATTCTGGTGTCTCCAAGCCATATTTCTTGCCAAAGAATTCGTGCAATACCGTTGTTGGACTTTCAAACTTCACTTTTGGAATGGAAGGAGACAATTTTCTCAAATATTTATAAGTCGTTTTCGCCAAACCACGCACTGCACGTGCTGCTGAGAAAAATCCCCCTAAAAAAGAATAACTCGGTGTCACTCGCACTCCGACCACTTCTGTTTTCAATCCTGCGAGCTTGCAACCGAGTTCTAATCCTGCCATCGTGCCTGCGGAGCCCACCGTCACGAAGATGAAATCCGGCTCAGGCATTTCTCCAGCATCCACTTGCTGTTTTAATTCGAGTGCCGCGCAAACATAGCCGAGTGATCCAATTTTGTCACTCCCTCCGGCATACATGTAATAAGTGTCTTTACTCGGGCGTTTTAGACGTTGAATGCCGTAAAAATGACCTGCTGTCATTATCAAATTCCCTGCGTGAACCATGTCTCCACCTAAGTGTTTCACTCCGCAATTATAAAATATCAATAATTTTTTCCTGACCGATTCAGTAACTGGTTGGTTAAATGTCAAAAAAACGGGCGTGAAATCTTGAACTCCATTACACTTTTCCTGACAGAATATTGCCAATGAAAGATGATGATTTGAGCCAATTCCTCCTATGGTTACAATTGTGGACTTTCCGCTCGCAAGCACGTCCGCTAGGAGAAATTCAAGTTTCCTCGGTTTATTCGAACCATAGAAATCATTTGTATCGTTGTCACATTTGACCCAGAGTTCATCAATGCCTAAATACGATTCCATTTTTTGAAGCTTTTTCACGGCCGTTTTTCTTGCTAATGGACCGATGAATGGGATTTTTCCACTCAAATCGGGATAAACATCAAATAGGATCGGTTGATTCACGAAACTTCACTCCTCCGGGAGACCTGCCAGATTTTCCTGAAAATATTGATGAAATTCTTTCGGTAAGGATAAATAATCCTGAAACTTGAGTTGTTTTACATGAGGGGATAAATCAATTGAATTGTATGTATTCCAATAGAGAATGACATCATCTTTGATTCCCTCTTTTCTAACGAAATCCATCAGAAATGCAAATGTTTTCGCCGTATAGGTTGTATCCAAGTGAATTCCTTCAAGTTCATCCATTAGTTCGATGGCTTTCTTACCTTCAGGTGTGACTTTTCCATATTCACCACCCAAAAAATCATAACTAACAAAAGGTTTCTCAATAGAAGTGCTAATGTCGGGAACTGCATCCGAAAAAGACCTCATCCGTTTCAAGGTGCTTTTTGCCAGATTACGCACGTTCCTCGGGCTTGTCGTCTTCTTATCAACAACTCCATTCCCTAGGATCTCCACGTCATCCAATCCTGCTAACTTTAAACCCAACATTAGACCCGCTAACGTGCCAGCACTACCCAAAGTCACGACAAGAAACTTGGGTTTAGGAATTTCGCCCTTCTCAATTTGAGATTTGAGCTCAAAAGCTGCATCAACGAACCCCACGGTTCCCTCACTATTCGATCCGCCTGCCATCAAGAAGTATGGATTTCCCAACTCCGCAAATATTTTTGCTTGGTCTCTTACCAAAGCTTCTTCTTGGATTAGTCGTGCACCAAAATGTTGATATAGGAGCAGTTTTTTTTGCACGTCAGCGGTCAGTTCCTGCTGAAACAGGGCAAGTGCTATCTTAAAACCGAGATTCAATCTATTATTTAAAATGGTCGTTGCTAGGCAATGATTCGAACCAATTCCTCCCATGGTCACGATCGTCTTTTTCTGCTGCAGCTTTACGACCGGAAAAATAAACTCCAATTTACGCGGTTTATTTCCGCCATAGTGTGGGGTGCTCACGTCATCTCTTTTTATCCATATATTCGAACACCCGAGGTAATCTCCCATTTTTTTTAATCTATGAACGGGTGTTATTTGAACATCAAGCGATCTCCATGGAATCTCTTTCAAATCTGGATAAATATCGAATAAAAAAGGCGTTCTCATGATCTTACCTTCATAAAACTTGTACAATAATCTGGATATAACGATATTAGTTTTTTTTTCAAAAATTTAAATTCTAATATCAAAAAAAAATCATCGATTTTCCTGTTAGTATTTTGGTACTAACACAAAAATTGATGAAATTGTTCTTTTTTGTTCCTTCTTACAAGTAGTAAGGACATGCGAAATCGTTTATTATCAGTCAACTTTTTTTAAAAAATTTATTTTTTAAGAATATCCTTAAATAAGTGAAATATGTTTATTTACTTATGACTAACATTACATTTAGTGTCGATCAAGATTTACATCGCAAAATGAAAAATCATCCTGAGATTAAATGGTCTGAAATTTTAAGACGTGCCATTATTGATTACCTGACTAAAATTGAAGAACCTTCTCAAATTTCAGTAAAGGATTTAAGGAATCAGCTTGATCCTGAACTTCTTCAGCGAATCGATAACATGGATCCTGAATATGCTGGCGAATTTTATAAACAAGCTAAAAAGGTCGAGCTAGAGAGAACCAAACGACTATGGGATTTAGAGCGGAGCTCGGAGAGATGACTTGGTTATTGGACACGAATGCATTAATTAAATCCGCAAAGTTATTAAAGAAAAGAAAAATCTTTAGACGCAATCTGACATTCACGACGATTTTTTGCTTGATAGAATATCCCATAGCCATAAAATTCGAAGCACTCACGATAATATATCCCAATACGGACGATTATAAGAATGCATTAAAATATGCTTTTGAATTAAGAGAACACGGCACGCCTTTGCCGGCGATTGATGTTTTAATTGCAACGATTGCGATTAATCGTAGTAAGTATCTTGTCACGAACGATGAGCATTTTAAATTTTTTCAAGATATTGAGCCACGTTTAAAGATTATTTCCATGGAAGAATTGATGGTTCGCATTCAAAAAATAGAAAGAAAATAATCATCCAAAAGGGCTCATTCACTTCTTTTTAAGCGTTTTTTTTTCAAAAAAAGTTGGGGATTTATTGAAAGTCCATCCTGCGGAAGAGAATCGCACCCAAGATCATGAATCCTAAAGTAAAGCAGAGCATTCCGATGATGTCGAGTCCAATTGGGAGAAAGCAGATACCGGTTAGAATGAACCGAAAGATGTCGACTGCATAGACAGCGGGATTGATCAGCAGTAGGAATTGAAACACCAACGGTAATGAGTTAATGGGGAAAAATACGCCGCTCAAGAAGAACATCGGCATGACCAAAAATGACATTACCGTTCCGAAAGCCTGCATGTCTTTCAATGACGTGGTGATCACGAGACCGATTCCAATAACTCCCATTGCGAAGAATAGAAAGACAGGGATCAAGACGAGTATTCGCAAGATGAGAAAAGGATCGAATGAATAGGCTCCGAAGAGTACAGTTATCGTGAAAACGATCGATGCTTGAAACACGCAATTCAAAGCTCCACCCACCATTCTACCAACGACAATGCTAGTTCTTGGAACTGGCGAGACTTGAATTTCCTTAAAAAATCCGAATTGCTTGTCGATTAACACGCCCATCGCCATCATGATTCCCGAGAAAAGAATTGGCTGAACGATTAGACCTGAAGCCGTGAATGCAAGCCCCCTGAGTTCACCACCATATCCGACACCGCCGAGACTGGGTCCCATTAGTAGAAATACGATTAAAAAGAGAAGATTCGAGAACGTGTTACTAATGATTCGACTTTTTGAGCGATAGAATTTACGGACTTCGACTTTTGTTATGCTCCACGATGCTATCAAGTAATGTTTCCATTTTGGCACGTATTCCACGTCTTGCAAAACGCTCATTTCCATTTTTTTACCTCCGACCTCTCATCATCATCATCTGTTTCATGAAATTCATTTTATTACTGGCTTCAACGCGAATTTTCCTTCCTGTATGATGGAGAAAAACGTCTTCGAGTGTTGGCTTGTTCATCTGAACGGATTTTATTTCAACACCTTCTTCTTTTGCGATTTCCACGAGTTGCGTGATTTGCGTGCCTCCATTTTCAACGATCAGGCTTATTTTAAACTCGTCCGATTGTTGCATTCGAGCCCTGTTTTTAGGCATGGTTTTCATTTTTTTCATTCGTTTCATCATTTGTTTCATCATTCCTGCGGGAGGACCCGGCATCTTTCCATTGCTTTTTATGAACTTGACTTGTTTGACAAAAGGTAATGTTTTTACACGTTTTTTCATCTTCATTGCATCTTCTTTCGTTGAGAACTCCAGTTGTATTGAATCTCCTTGTAGTTGGGATTTCAGTTCATCCGAGGTTCCTTGAGCAACAAGCCTTCCGTGATCAATAATTGCAATTCGGTCGCATAATTCATCTGCTTCTTCCATGTAATGTGTTGTTATTAATATCGTGATGTTCTTTTGTTGGTTCAAGCGGAATATGTATTCCCAAATCGACCGCCGAGTTTGCGGATCGAGCCCTAAAGTTGGTTCATCAAATAATAGAACAGAAGGAGCATGAATCAGTCCCCGTGCAATTTCCAATCTTCTTTTCATTCCTCCTGAATAATTCTTCACGGGCCAGTCTTTTTGATCAACAAGATCTACCAACCCAAAGCAGGTTCTTGAAATACGACTCCTATCGACCGCCTTACTTTATCTGGATTGGTCATCACGTCGAATCCGTTCACGCTTGCCTTACCACTAGTTTTTTGCAATAATGTCGAGAGAATCATTATCGTGGTCGTTTTTCCGGCTCCATTCGGACCTAAAAAGCCGAAAATCTCGCCTTTTCTCACCTTGATGGTCAAGTCATTTACTGCCTTTACTTTTCCGTTGTAAATTTTGACCAGATTCTCGACAGAGATGGCGAATTCATCGTCGGTTTCTTGAACTAAAGTGCTTTTTTCATCGTTTTTTTCATCAATTGTTAATTTCGTCACCTTCATTGTATATAATCGAAATGGTTATATACCCACAACGGATATAATTAAAATGAAAATATATAAATGTTTTTAAAAAATTATCCTTCTCGGTAATGATACATGCGACCAACTGCTCCTGGTGGAAAATTCTTCACCAATTTTCTGATCTTGAATGAAATTGGCAAACATCCCGATGGAATCTCGGGTTATCGAATAAAAAAGAACATAAATCTCAAATTAAAGGAGTCTAT
>JALGVI010000166.1 GCA_029838215.1 Candidatus Helarchaeota archaeon
AAACATTGAACCTAATATGTCTGATGAATTGGACGAAAAAATGGTCAATCTTGCATTAAATCTAAGATTTGATGAGATATTCTCACAAAAATCCAAAGAAGAATTGCGACAAATGCTGTATGGAAAAAATGAAAGAGAGAAAATAAATTAATGGATGATTTGAATCAGAGTTTTTCCAACAAGTATTCCGTTATGTCATAAATTTTCAAGGTCGAATTCTTGGCGGTTGCAGCATCGAGCAAGTTGGTCTTGCAAAAAGGACAGGATGTTATCAATTTTGATGCCCCTGTTTTTTCGGCTTCTTCTATCCTTTCCATCGCAATCTCCACGGACCACTCTTTGAACGCAGATTTCACGCCTCCACCTGCTCCACAACACCATGCCCTTTCCCTGTTTCGCTCCATCTCAATGAACTTGACACCGGGAACGGATTCGATGAGTTCCCGCGGTGAATCATATATCTTTGAATGACGCCCTAAATGGCAGGGATCGTGATACGTGACCGTCTCATTCGATTCTTTTTCGAATTTTAACGTTCCGTCCTTGACCGTCTCTAGAATAAAATCCGTGATGTGGACGATCTCGACTCCCAAATCTCTTCCCAGAATTTTCGGGTAATCCTTGCTGAGGGTCTTGTAACAACCTGCACAGGCGGTAATGATCCGCTTTGCACCGAGATCTTGCATCGCTTTCATGTTATGTTCGATGATTTCCTTCATTCCCGCTATCTGTCCTGTTCGAATTAATGGCGATCCACAACACCACTCATCAGGCGTGAGGGCAAACTCCACGCCCATCCTGTTGAAAAGCTTTAAAGTCGCACTCGCTATCTCCTGCCTCCGATAAGCCGCCGTGCAGCCGACAAAGTACACGATTTCTGCCTTTTCTTTTATTTTGAGATCACCAATCCACTTCAATCGGGACTCGTGGGGCTCTCCATAAGGATTTCTGTTTGCATCGACCGATTCCTTGAAGGCTTTATGGCTCGGAAGAGGTCCCTTTCCCGCCTCAACCGCGGCGGCTCGAAGCGTTTCGAATATCTCAACTAAATGCTCGGCAACGTGCATGCCACAAAGCTCTTGGCAGTTTCCGCACGTCGGGCACGCATAAATCTTTTGAATGACCGAATCACTGAACTCGAGTTTGTTCTCCAATAATGCCCGGGCAATCCAGACCTTTCCGCTGGAATAATACGATTCAAACCGAAATTTCAACCCTGCAGGGCAGGAGCGCGCGTGTCCCCCTGCTTCGTCCAACCATTTGCAATTGCTGCACTTGACGCAATCATAAATCCATTTCCTAATCTCTTCAAGCTTGGAATTCGAACTCATAATGACCATCTCCCCGGGTTCATTATCCAATTTGGATCCAAAGCACCCTTTATTCGCCGTGCCATCTTTACCCAGTTCGGGTCAAGACGCTTGAGGACCTTTTCTGCAGCCCATGCCGGACATTTATATGGTATCGCTCCGAGCTCGTCGAGTGCAAAATCCACCAATTCCTCATTAAGCTTTCTGACTGCTTCATTATCCCGCGGTTTTGCAAAGGGGATGAGATAACGCAGGACTATGAAGTGTCCCGAGTCCATCAATTTGGTAAAAATGCACGGTGAAAATCCGTGCTTCTTCATTATTTCAAATCCACCCATGTACCCTCTTCTAAAGCTAGAAATGGGTGCGAACGTTCCGATCCAAGACATGCCCGCTCCGATCTCGGGACTATCCGTGGTCTTTCCACTCCTGTGCTGGAAAAAATTCGCATTGATGTCTGCACGCAGGGGCATGTCCAATATGTCCTGATAGCTTCCCAAAGCCTTGACAGGAATTATGTTGATGGGATACTTCGGGTCTGAACTGTGTTTTGCCGCAAGATCCTGAATCAATTTCATCCTATTCTTTCGGTCTTTCTTGTCGTAAGCCCACGTGTAAATCCCTGACATGGCTGCGAAATCACCTTCCCTTCGTTTCCGTAAAGGAGATTCCAAGCCAATTTGCATCTGGACCGTTTCAAAGGACATGTTTAAGGATCCCTGAACCAAATCGGTTTTTCTCAAGTCAATCAGGAAATTGAACATGTCTTCTTCGTGAAAATATAATACGAAATGTTTCTCGATGATAGGAGGCTTGTGAAGTAACTTTACAGAGATCTTCGTGACAATTCCCGTCATGCCCTGCCATCCAACAAAAAGGCCAGACATGTCGGGTAACGGGTACTTCATGTTCCAGTTATCGAAATTTGTCAAGGCACACGAGCCAATTCGCGTGATCTCGCCAGTTGGCAGGACGACTTCCATTCCAACGATGAAATCCCCCATGCTTCCATGACGAAATGAATACTCTGTAAGCCCTTCAAGCAAGGCATTAGCCATTACTGAGGTGTGAGGAGGGGACATGGGATAAGAATACATCAACTCGGGATGATTCTTTTCCAAGTAAACCTTTAATTTTCCAAAGCTCACAGCCGGCTCCACGACGGCATATGAACTGTCTTCGTCAATCTTGATGACTTGATCCATTCTCTTTAAATCAACGACTATTCCCCCAT
>JALGVI010000167.1 GCA_029838215.1 Candidatus Helarchaeota archaeon
AACATTCGTCCAATCAAGTATTTCAAGGGCATGCGTACTAACATGAAAGAAGAAGCAGTGGAAAACGTTGATTACGTTTTTGTTCGAGAAGGCACCGAAGGCATGTATGCGGCTGCCGGAAAGGAAGGCAAGGTAAGGGCTCTCGCAAGAAAAGGCATTGTTACGAAGCATGATGTTGAAAAGTGGGGCGAAAAAGCCGTATATGCAATGCGTATAATCTCTCCAAAAGGTACGGATCGCATCGGAAGAGTCGCATGCGAGGTCTGCCAAAAACGAAAAGATGAAGGCGTTGGCAAGGGTTTACTGGAAATTGTTTGCAAGCCGAACGTTCTGCGCGTTCAAGACAGGATGTTCATTAATCGCATCAAGAAAATTGCCGCAAAAGAATTTCCCGACCTGAAAGTAGAATATTATATCGTGGATGATTTTGCTCGGCGACTAATTAGATATCCTGATTATCACGATACCATTGTTATCGGCAACATGCTGGGTGACATCCTTTCGGATGAAGCTGCTGAAATTGTTGGTGGTTTGGGTGTTGCAGGTTCGGGCGTATATGGACCGAGAGCGTCATATTTCGAACCGACTCACGGTTCCGCTCCTGCCGTATTAGCACGGAAGAACTACAAAGGTGAACCCGTTGCAAATCCAACTGCTCAGCTAATTAGCGCATCCATGATGTTGGATTATCTAGGATACGACAAGGAGTCCAAAAACCTCCTGACTGCAATTGCAAAGTTGATCGAAGGTGGTTTAGACATAGAGAAAAACTGGGAATATCTCCCACGTGATGCCGTGCCAAATAGCTATCAAAAAGAAGGTAAATTCGGTAGCACTTATGCCGTTGCAGAAAAAGTCCTTGAAATCTACAAGAGCTTGTAATGCTGAAAATCTAACATGTTTTTCATGCAATCATCTTTTTTTCCTTTTTTCTTCGCATTGGTTGTTAAGAACCATTTTTTTAATCCATTAAATATTAAAACTCTAGTCACTCTTTAAGAGTTAGAACTCATTACTCCTGATGGTGTGTGTTGAAATGACCGTGTCTGGTGAAGAAATCAAGGCTCATTACGATGATTTTAATTCGAAATCATTTGATGAAATCGTTAGGGATTTTCCCAAATTCCTAGAATGGGCAAAAAACATGGGGTATGCCGATGTTGTCAAATCCCCAAAGTTTCGAGAAATTCTTAAAGTAGTTCAAGATTCTTTAAAAGGACGTGAAGTTGATGAAGTTGCATTCACCGTCAAGGAACTTTCATTAATGAGTTTTTACATTTTTGATGATTTACTCGTTCATAATGAGTTTGCACTTGCCGAAATCGCAACGATCCCCGATACCATTATCTCATTCCAATGTCCTGACTTGGATTTCTTTCATTACATAAAAATCGAAGATGGGAAATATACTCACGTCTTGGGAAAAGTTCAAGAAATTGAGAAGAAAAAACCCGAACTCGAAATCATCTTGACCAAAGGAGCAATGGTAAGATCAACTCTCGGTGAGAGTTCATATCCAAAAGAGCTTATGAGGGGAAATATCCAAATGGAAGGAAATATCAAACGAGGAATCCAGCTTCAACAAGTCTTTGAAATCATTAAATCAGGACTCGACTTTGAACTCAAGCTGATGTAAAGTTGACCATCGTTCATTTTCGTGCAATCATTAAAATCCATTAGATTTTTAAAAAATTCTTGTAGTTCTTTTCCAAGACTTTTTTGATCTCCGAATTCTTGAACCTTCCGTGTCCCGTATTATGAAGAATTTCGTTTGCTCTTTCATTCTTGGGTAATTCTCTCAATTTCTCCACAAATGCTTTGAGTGTCATTGCATTTGAAGTCATTGGCCAATCTGAACCGAATAAAATATTATCTCCTCGATGCTGTAAGAATCTTTTTAATTCAACGTAAAAATCTGCTGCGTGATTCATCAAGGATAATTGTCCGTGTGCTGAAATATCAACGAAAAGATTTGGCTTTACGTCAATTAAATTAAGAAGATTTTCGATATCACCATAATTCATGTGTGCCACGCAAATACGTAATTCTGGAAAGTCTGTTGTAACTTGATCAAAGTAGTGTGGACGCGTGAAGCATCCGTACAAACCCGTTATATATCCCATGTGCGAGAGAACCGGAATATCGAACTCCAAAGCCTTACGGAACAGCCCATAAGTTTCTTCATCGGTAACTTTAAAACCTGTAGTTGGATGGAGTTTCAAACCTCTCATTTCTAATTTAGAAACAGCATGATCAAACTGTTCTACTGCATTCTTTCGTTTTGGATCAATCGTAAAAAATGGAATTAACCGATCGGGATAACGGGCGGCGGTTTCTGATACATGTTGGTTTAAATCATCGATTGATTTTTCTGCTTCTCCCAAAAAAAGTCCCCAGTCCGCCCCGAAAACAACTGCTTTATCAATCCCAGCTTCATCCATTTGTTGAATTAAAAGCTCACCACGTCCGTCATGACTGACTTTCATGAAGCTGGAGTTTAGGATGCTTTCTTTATCTGACTTCAATAATGCTGCCAT
>JALGVI010000097.1 GCA_029838215.1 Candidatus Helarchaeota archaeon
TCACTAGTGATCGTTCGATTTTTTTTATCGTATTAAAATGATTTTTTTTTAATTTAATTGAAAGAATCGTTTTTTGGGCGTGGTTGGGCGGTATTCGACATTTTTAAGCGAATTAGAGCGAAAAATCGTTTTGTTTATATAAACGTTCTTTTGATCAAACACGTCGTCGTGCAAAAATTGAGGATTCCCTAAATGTAAGAGAGGCATATGAAATTATTTAAATAGTACCGACATTAAAATATATCTTACTTATTTGTTCAAATGCTGAGTGGAGTAATTCGAAGGAAGTCTTATCAATGTCGAGGACTGTTAGGGGACCCATCTCGAATTATTGGATTTGGAGCAGGAGCCGAGTTTTTTATCGGGACTTTTGGAATTTGTGGTACGCGGTTATGGTTATCAGTCAGTGGTAGATATTTTTGCACCACATTTAACAGTAGTTTCAAATTTTGGAGATATTCAGGTCGTGCCATTTCTTGGACTGGTAATTTATCAATTGAGCAGGGATCGTTTTTGCGAGAGTTGTTTTTGTCAGGTTGATTTGGGTGAGGGTTTATGTTCTTCGTGCCGAAAGGAATTGGGCTTGGAGTTTTTACAGTGCGTGAAGATTGGTCCGGGTTTTGGTACGCAATGTTGTGATTTAGCGGATCCGCCTTGTCATTCAGAATTTAGTCAAAGTTATTGTCAGCGAAGCCATGTATTATATATAGCGGCTTTTGATGAGGAGATCATTAAGATTGGCATGTCGAGAGAAGACAGGGTTTATTTTCGGTTGGTGGAGCAGGGTGCAATATCGGCAATGATATTTCAACATCCATCCAAGTGTAATTTCGTGGAGACACACTTGTTGGAGCAAGATATTTGTAAGAACTTGGGGTTGCGTGATTTTTTAGTATTTGAGGACAAGATTGAAATTTTTTCAAGATGTGATTTTGATTTTCATTCAATACGGAATGATTTACGGGAATTAGGTGATGTCTTGCGTGCAAATTATGGACTGCAAATGATCGAGCATTTAGACTTTGTTGATGAATATTGTCTTGTTTCTGATGTTGATGTGGTCGAAAAGGAGCCACTGGTATTGGATGGAATCATTGTCGGATTTCGTGGTAATATTGCTTATTTAGAATCGCGTGATAGTATCATGGCATTTGACATGAATAGGTTGCAGGGTCGAAAACTCCTTAATATTTCTGGTTAACAATAAATTTGGAGTGATTTGAGTACGAAGGAGAGTTTGAATTGTTTTTTTTTGAATATAAGAATTGGGAGCATTCAAGATGACGTACGTGTTTGACAAACCAGGAACTTATATTGGCAAGAAGGCGGCCACGTTGAATATCAAGCTTCCTGATAAGACAAGAAGAGAAATTGCAGTCAAGAAAATTGGTTGTTTGATAATTTGTACTAGAGTTCAGTTGAGTTATGATGCCTTAAAGCTTCTTGCGTTACACGGAATACCGGTAATATTCGTGAGTGGTAATCGACCGATTGCGATTTTTCATCCTTTTGCGTTACATGGAACTGTTTTAACTAGACGTGCTCAATTTTTAGCGTATTTAGATGAAAGGGGTTCATATTTAGCAAAAATGTTTATTAAGGCTTCGTTGGAGAACCGTACTCGTTTTTTAAAAAGGATTCGTCGAACTAGAAAAGTTTTACATCCTGAGATTGCAGAGAAGATTGAAAAATGTATCGAAAAAATCAAGTCAAAACAATTTGAAATTGATGGATTAAACGGAATTATTGATGACATTCGATGGCAATTAATGGGATTGGAAGGAATTGCGGCCAAACAATATTTTGACGGTTTTCGAAGTGTTTTTCCTGATGATCTTGAGTTCAAAGGGCGGGTGAAGCGTCCACCAAGGGATCCTGTTAATTCATGCTTGAGTTTTGGTTATACCATGTTATATGGGGACGTGCTTGTTGGCATTGCGGCAGCGGGTTTGGAGCCATTTGCAGGATTCATTCACGCGGATCGGTCTGGAAAGCCATCTTTGGCACTGGATTTAATTGAGGAATTCAGGCAAGTCACGGTGGATCGTTTGGTCCTGAAGCTTTTTTCAAGAAAAAAGTTAGGCAAGGATGATTTTGCTTTAGAAGAATCTCGATGCTTGTTTACAGACAGGGGAAAGGAATTGTTCATCAAGGAGTACAATGACATGATAGATGAGGGCATACTCATGCCTGATGGAAAACAAGTTTCTTTCAAGAAATTAATTATTAAGCAGGCACGTTTATTGACCAGATATTTGGTTGGTAAGTCTCCGACTTATGATCCTTTCTTGATACCGTGGTGATGTCGTGAAGCATCTCGTGATATATGATGTTCCCAAGGAGTTTAATAAAGTCAGAACCAAGATTGCCCAGTGCTGTAAGAATCACGGATTGGAACGAATTGAGTATTCCGTGTTTTTAGGAGACATGAGTCCAAATGAAGCGGAAACGCTTGCGATGGAATTGGAGGACCTGACACGAGAAATTAGTGCCGACATCCGCATTTTTCCGATTTGTCAGAATTGTCTGAAAAAATCCATCATCGTGAGGATCGGGGCGTTGAGTTGGGATTTTCAGGAGTCAATTAAGGGAAGTGTTGAATTCGTATGAGTGGCATGAAGCACCATCCGCTCGAGAAAATCGTTTTTACAGCAGAAGATGTTCGTCAATATACGTATTGTCCCCGAATCATTTACTTCCGATACGTGATGAACGTGAACATGCCCCCGAGAACATATAAGATGGAAAAGGGAATCGAGAAGCACGAAAAGGACGTTCGGAATTTTAAAAGTCCGCCAGAATCTTCACCACAAAAATATGCCAATATTTATCTCAAGGATGAGCGAGTGGGATTAATTGCGTTATTGGATTTTTTGGAAGTGGATGGGGACGAAGCCATCCCAATAGATTTGAAAACGGGCAAGCGTTATCAAGAACCCATCTCGGATCATCATTTCGCCCAGTTGGTAGCACAGGCGCTTCTCGTAGAAGCCTGCATGGGACAGATTGTTCGTCGAGTTCGTGTTGATTACACGCGCCTGAAAAAAGTCCTTGAGCGGCAGGTTGATGTTGACGATAAGTTTCGTGTCTTGCGTGATTTAGAAAGAATGCAGGAAATTGTAGAAACGGAAATCATCCCTTCACCAACGAACATCGAAGGAAAATGCACGGACTGTGAATTTTGGAGGTATTGCCTTCGAGTTTGAATCCAATGTTTTAATTTAAAATTGATATAAATAAATCACAGATTTGGATAATCTAGAAGATATTGGAAAAAAATCAAAATTGAAGGAATAAAATAAAAAATGGATATCATTCGGTCAGTCCAAACCCTTCTTGATATGGAACGTTCAAAATGTATATGTTGTAATCGTTATCATATTCTATTTTTTTTTCTTTCATATACTTAAAAAGACGTCTTTTTGAAATCGAAACAAGCAAATTCGTAGCAATTAGAAATTGTCTGTTATCAATTAAATCTTTAAATTCTTTGTGATATTGTATTGGTAGGACTTCAATGGAATCAAACAATTCTTCAAATTCTTTAAAGATTTTTTTATCAGATGTAAAAGGTCGAAGATAAGTAACTATGAAATCAAAGAAGTGCTTTTTCGTTGATTCAAAAATTTTCTGTTCTTTTTCTTCATAACCGTTTTTATATAAGAGTTGAACTAAATTATTAAAATCAGCGTTACTCAGCGGAAAAAAATCGGGATTTTCATCTTTATACACTTGACGAATATTTTGAATTTTTTCTTTAAGTAATTCAAGGGTTCTTTTCAATCTTTCTTTTGAATAAATGGTTTTATCTTTAAGGGAATCTTGTGTAAAAATATGGATTTTTCCCAATGATTTGTTCTTTCCTTTTCGATTAACTCTTCCAGCACGTTGAATTAAGGCATCAATAGGAGCAATCTCGAAGTAGCCAGTCATAAAATCTAAGTCTAAAGAGACTTCAATAGCTTGAGTTCCAACCAAAATATTATATTGTTGTAAATGTTCTTCGACTGCTATTCGATCTTTTTGAGTTAGACGCCCATGAATCAAGCCAATTTCAGCTTTATTCGGTTTTTTAGAGAACCCAAAAATTTTTTTTTCAATGAGTTTGAGGTAAACAAACTGAGCTGTTTTTACAGAATTGCAAACAATCAAGATGCTTTTTTTATTTTTGACATCATTTTTTATCATTGAAAGAAAATTGGGATTCAATCTACCTTCAGCATCAAAATTGACCATACTACCTTCAATTAATCGAAATTCGTGTTTAATTTGTGTTTTTAGTTTTTCTTCAGGGCATTTTAGAATTTGAGGATTGTCTAATACATCTTCAAATTCCTTTTGAAGAAACGTAGGCATTGTTGCTGTCATTATAAAAAATTGAGTGTGAATGGACTTTTTTAAAAATTTTATTATTACAATTATTTGGGCAATAGTTCGGGGATCATATACATGAATTTCGTCAAATATGCATTTTGCCCCAACCAATTCAACCAATATCTTTTCAAATCCTTTATATCCGAAAAAAAGTTTAATAATTTGAAATGGTGTGGTAACCTTTATTGGAATATAAAGACTTCTACTTAATTGAGTTGTATTTTTGACTTTTCTTAAAATTTCTATATTTGAAAGGTCTTCTTCACTTTTAGAATAAAAATTGAATAAATATTGTTGAGATTTATGATGAAGAATCCCAACATTCTCACTTCCAAAATACTCCATTAATCTTGAATGCATTTTATTGCAACTTGCAGTATATGGAAGAATAAAAAAGATACGTTCACCCCTCTTAGTTGATAAGTTATAATCTGCCCAAAATAAAGCACTTTCCGTTTTTCCAGAAGCAGTCGGTGCGAATAAAAAACAATCACCTTTCATTTTAGAACATTTTTCTTGTATCGTTTTAAGAGTCCAATTTGGATGATTTTTATGAAAAAGTTCAGTAAATGGATGACATAAGACCGGTATTTCTGAACAGTTGGCGGAAGCCAAATGGTCAGCAGACAGAAATATGCCACGAAACAGAATCGCCAAAACAAATTTTGTGAAATGGTTTTGATTTATCAAATCAAGGGAATTGGAAAGAATTGAAGTACTCCAATCCAATTTCAATTTTTGAGTAAATTTTTTCCATGGAATAACTAAGGATTCATAATATCTTGGAATTTGATTGATAGTGAAATTCTTTATCGATTCAATTGAATTGTCTGTTAATCCATTAAATTGAATATTATCAATTCTTAGATACTTTCTCTTTGAATGTATGACTGATGAAAATTTTTTAATAATTTCAGTATTATGAAAAAACTCCTGCCACTTTGTAAATAAACGTTCAAGAGCATAAGAATTCTTAGTGTTGTAATTCTCCATCAAATAGTCAATTGTCTTGTGATTTGTTACTAACGATAGAAATGTAAGATAAAGACTATATTTAACGTTTATTTCTATATTGTCTAACTTAATATTTGAAAATAAGTTCGGTTCCAGCGACAGAAAGTATGTTATGCTCAAAATTTCATGTCTATAATTCCAGCGCTCTTTAGTATTTAATAGGAGACTTTGAAATCCTGGAGCAATTTTTCCAAAATCATGAAAAATTAGACCTAATCTTAAACATTTAAAAAGTTCAATTTGCTCATCTAAAAAACAGAAAATTTCGTTTGATGTTATAATCGATTTGAGAACATTTAAGGACTTATTTGTATGCTGTGCTAAGGTTTCTCCTGTACTTTTCGCTAGAATTTTCTCCTCGAAATGATTAGGAAAAAAATGTTTAAATTTTGAATTACTCATCATTGGTCTATATCCATTTCATATTTTTCTTTTTTCTATTCATTTCTATTTGTACTTTTCTCTCCTGTTCTTTGTTTTGGAGATTAAACACATGATCTTGTTGTTTTCGACATACTTCTTCTAAAAATGTCATAAAAAAATATTCATAAGATTCAATGATCTTATTGTAATCAATTTCGTCATCCCCTATTTCATCTTCATCTATATTGGATTCCCAATATGTTATGACATCTACTTCGGTTGCTTCGTCATATGATGAACATCTAAAAAGAGAGTCAGAAAAATCATTCCAGAAAAATAAATTTGCATTTTGTTTCATTAATTCGATCAATTTATGATTTCGTAAGAAAAATTGCTTTCCTTCACATTTAATTGCCAAGATTGGTTCGGATGTTTTTAAATCAAGTAGAAATTCACTTACATTTGAGAGAAATTCCTTAAATAAATCTTCAATTTTTTCTTCTTTATGCTTTAAGAAAAAAGTTTGACTTTTCATAAAAGGAATTAAGTTCTGCATTTTTTCTTGTATCATTTTTAGAGTTGTTTTAAGGAAATAGTTAATTTGAGAAAATTCATCATCATATCCTTTAAGATTGTGAAGAAATCTACTTCTATATTCGTAAATTTTTTTGAATTCTTTCTCTTTAAATGTTTTAATTTCATTCTTACTTAAAAAAATTGAACAAAATTGGTCTAATTGTCTTTTAAATCCCTTCGTATTCTGTGGTGTCATTAATAAGGCTTCGATCATACAAACTAACACGGTCCCTTTCAACGAGGCACTTTCGATTTTTTCAAGATCTTCTACTATAATGGAGGAATGATTTAATCGACTCTCAAGACTTTCATAATTCATCTTAAATTCCCATTTATTTAAAATGAAATTAAAAAAATTAAGAGAACATAAAAAAACAATTCCCAGTTTCAAGTTCTTGAAAAAAGTTTGTGTCTTGTGTTTCAATTGAATTCTCAACATTTACATAATAAAAAATGTCGGAATCAATTAGAGTTCTGGGAATTTTGCTTTTAATATAAATTGGAAGGCGATAAATGGCACCACGTTCAATTTTATGATTTTTTGGGATAATTGAATCTTTTACAATGCCCTTTTTGATGTTTTTGGCTTCAACAATTTTAATTGTTCTTACAAAGGCCAAATCTGTTGATCTTCCAAGCAATAAAGGATAAAAAGGTTTTTTGAAATATTTTTGAAATTCTATAGGAGATAGGTATAATTGCAATGACGTATCGAATAGAAATTCCCTACGATGAATGTTTGTTTTATGATTTCCCTTTGTATCGAATTCGTATATTCGTTCAAGGTCAAGTGTCTTGGCACGATATTTAAAAATGTAGCCAAATTCCACATCATTTTGTTCTACAATGTCACCTTTCGCCGCGGATAATAACCCGTATATTGTTGACGGAGGAGGAATTGGATACGTGAGTTGCACGCCAGAAATGAATAGTGGTTGTCGAAAGCTTGCAGTCCAAGCTGATATTTCTATTTTTAGGAGTTCTATTTTTATTTCCTCCAATGAAATTCTTGAGATTTTCGGTTTAAGATTTTTTATTGTTTTTAGATTTGTATATTTCGTTAAGAAAAGCTTCGACGACCTGTTTTGGGGTTCCAAGATATAAGATATTTTCTTCATCGGATTTGGATGACTCTAACTGTTTTTTTAGTTCTTCTAGATTATTTCTTAAATTACCGAGAAAGTTATGCCTTATTCCAATGTAGATTTTTGAAAGAAATTCTTCTTTATAATCCTCAATAATTTCTTTTAATGCTTCAATTGAAAAATTTGGGACACCATCATTATCATACATTAGATTTGCAAGTACGTGGTTTCCACCATTAAATAAGGCGAGGACAAGTAATTGTGGAGTAACATCGGTCAAATGAAGTGTAGATTTTGCACCTCCGAATAGGAACGGCAGTGCTTCAATTGTTTCTTTTATTCTTTTTTGTTTTAAGTCTTCGCTGATTTTAACGGTAGATATGCCGCCATTATTTTCAATTATTAGATTTCCGTTTTTTTCATACGACTCTATTGATGATTCATTTAAATTATGAAATCCTGCTCTCGTTTCAGTTGTAAAATAACCAACAGCATCCATGTCCAAAGAAAAAATTCCTTTTAAAGTAGCCATATAGAATTGATGTTCATAAGGAACGGGATCACCTTGTTGACGTGCCATTACACCAAAGTCATTTACAATCCGTACTGGAGACACAGAAACTAGTGGCGAATTTTTTAGAGGAGAAATTCTTGTAACAGTTACGTTTTTTGACTTTTTTTTACCTCCTTTTCCGTCAACCATTATTTTCTTTGCTCGCATATATCCAAACACATCATCATCAGGATATTTCACAGGATCGGCTTCAGTGTAAGCTATTTTAGTTTCCCGAGTTATTGGAGACATCTCCCAATTGTACTTGGATTCTAAAGTCTGACGCCACCAATATCTTATAGCTTGTGCAGAAACATACGGATGTGTGCCAGTTTTTGTTCTAATTTTCTTTACAGCAACAGTATTGTCAGCCATTTCGCCGGGCTCATCGCCAGCGTTGTTTAATGCCGCCGCATCAACACCAATTGCCATTAAACCCATAATTACGTTCATTTACCATTCCTCCTTTTCATCTTCGTCTTCGTCTATAATTTCGTCTTTGATTTCATCAACAAATTGTTTGAAGAATTTAAAACCATGTTCATATATACTAAAAAGAAGAAAATCTCTAGCTTCTTTCCATCCATAAGGCTCAGATTCCGGAAATAGGTATGTAGCAACATCATCAACCTTAAAAAGCGGTTCATTGAAGTATATGAGACTTTCTTTTTCAAGTTTGATAAGAATCTTACGAAGTTGTTCTGAGTTACGACATTTCTCTATTTGAAAAAGCAGTTTTTTACTTTCTTTTTTCTTCATTAGTTCAACGATTAGATTGCCAATATTTTTTATATATTCCAAAGTTTCTATTTTCAATTTTAACACCACCTCTGCGTATAGTTGGAATAATTGCCAACTCACATTGTTTTTATGATTTTTTCTGTCTAAAAAATAATAAAGAATTGTTTTTTCTTGAATTAATCTTTGATAGATAGGATTCGGACGAATTTTTATGATTTCATCGGGAGCTTTATCTTTATCACGTGAAAATCTTTTCGTTTTACCATGTACGAATTTTTGCCATTCCCCATTAAGCCCTGCTTGCTTTATATAAGCAAGAAAACGAAATATAGGATGAGGTATGTCAATAAATTTGACTTTAGGGCTTTGCAAAAAATTAGTAAAAAAGTAAAGTCGAATAAATGGATTTTCTTCACTCCAATTTTCATCATATTCATTAATAATTCGAGATGCGATGTAAAAAATGAAATTGGTTCCATTCTTATAACCAAAATAATTAATACCTTGAAATGAATTATTGCTTAATTGCAAGCGGATTGATTTCATTACTTCTTCAGTCCATGCTTTCATCACAAGATCTGAATCGGAATGAAGTAAAACTAGCTCATCAACACATCTACTCATGACGAGTGTTGCAAATTGAACCGAGAATAAACAGCTTCCACAAATTTTTATTCCATTATCCCAGTTTGGATAAAAATTTACCATTTTTAATGAACCCGTTAAAGGAAATTCGGCTCTACTAGAGGAGAAAGAACCCTTGCGATTGTTGCATCCCCAACAACTCTTTGTAGGTGTAGGTGCAGAACAATCATTAATTAAATTTTCTAAAAATTTTGAATAAGCACCACGACGATCTTTTATAGAAAAGTTAGCTATTTTCGAATTTGGTAAAATTTGAGTCAATGAACCTCTCCAGGAATCATCGGAAAGAATCTTTACGAGTGTTTCAGAGGAATTTTTTAAATCAGATTTATTTAGGTCTTTTAAATCATTTTTTTTCGTTAAATTGAGTAAAACATAGATTCCGGCATCAATAAATGGGTTTCCAGTAATGTCAAACAGATTCATATAGTTATCCACTTCCGAATTTAAAAAATTCCGTTTCAATTTATCTTTTTTTATAAATTCATAGGAAGTTATTAATCCCTTCCAATCAAAATGATATTGAAGATTTTAGTATAAAAGTTTTTTCCATGCATAAGATTAAAATTTAATTATAGACATGATCATTTGATGAAACGCATAACGCAAGTCGTGTTGGTGGGTCACACGCGAGTTCGTTTATTGGAGAGCATCAAGCATTTGAGAATGAGGGTTTGGATGGTGAGTCCCGGGTTCGTGAGGTTGCGTCGGGTTTGGAGAGTATTTTTCAGGGGTTGATGAGGGTTGAGCGTTTGTTGGTGAACAAGGAGGACGTGTTTGATGCGTGTCGAGTCGTGTTGGAGAAGTTGCATGATGAGGTTAAGTTGGGTAATGAGGTGTTGATCAACGTTTCGGGGTCGTTGAGGCAGATGGCGATTGCGTGTTATATTGCGGCGTTGGTTTCGGGGACGCCGATTTACAGTGTCATTCCGGAGTATGGGGATGATTTTCAGGAGATAGGGGTGAAGGAGATCCATTCGATTCCGCATTTTCCGATAACGGAGATATCCGCGAACAGCTTGAGGATTTTGGAGATATTGAATGAGAAGGGTGCGGTGCGTTCGATAGATCAGTTGATGGTGTTGCTTGATTCGGAGTCGGAGAAGGAGGAGTATCACAGGTTTCGCGGGCGGATCAATTATTACTTGAAGGAGTTGGATGCTGTCAAGTTCATAGATAGGGAGCGTAGGGGTAAGAGCGTGAGGCTGCGTTTGACGGATTCGGGGCGTATTTTTATTTTTGGGCATCGCATTCGGGCTTTGAAGGCGGAGAAGAAGGGTTAGGCTTCGGGTTCGTGTTTTATTCTTGTTTTTCGATGGATGAGAATTCCAGCGGCATGTATCGGATGATTCCTGCGCCTGCGGTTCTGTTTCCGCCGACGTTTGAGTATTCGGCGAATCGCAGCAGGATGTCTATCCAGTGGTTGTATGAGTTTTCGGGGTTTTTGACGATGTATGTAGCCCATCCGGTGCACCCTGCTTCGGGTTGTGGTTTTCCGATGTTTATTTGCCTTGTTTGAAGTTTGAAGCTTGATACGGAGATGTTGTTTATGGCCCATTTTAGGAAAGCGTCCTTGTCGATCTTGCAGCCGACGGGAGCGAATGCGTTCCATGTATTGGATATGTTTGCGAACAGGTAGTCTGGGGTTGGGAATCGGTGCTTGAAGTTGCGTCCTTTCATGTTGAAGTATGTTGGGCGGAGGAATTTGACGGTGAATTTTCGTATTTTCCGCGTGGTTTTCAGGAAGTGGCTGAATTGTAGTTTTTCGAGGTTTATTCGTGCGAGTATTAGTGGGGTTTCTTGTATTTCGATGGACATGTCTTGGGTGGAGATGACTTGTTTTAGGATGTCGGCGGAGAGGTCTTCCTTGAACACGGTAAGGTAAAACGTGACGGCAGGGTCGTTTCGGTCTTGCCTTACGGATATGGCATACGGGCGGATTTGGTTATTGGATTCGTGCAGGTCTTCGACCAATTTTGAGTCGAATTCGGACAGGAATTGCATGAAGAACGCGCGGAATGCGTGCGGGGATAGGTATCGTCTATCGCCGTCCATGTTTTTCTTAATCAGATCAAACGTAAAGCGATACGTGAGATTCGCCTCCCATTTTTCATTGCCATGAAAATTTGCTTGTTGTAGCTGTATTGCTGGACGTGAATATAAATTATTTCCTTGCCGTGCGTGGATTTTGGAGTTTTGCGCTTCTTGTTCATGGGTTTGTTTTTTTTGTGATGCCGTGTATTTAGTCATTGAGTGATTTAGATTTAGGATGTTTTTTTGTAGGATTGGTGTTTGGCGTGAATTTTTTTGGAGTGTCGTGGAGGTCTTGTTTTTGACGAAGTCTCGGCGCAGGAAGGATAAGAACATGGGTCGTCCCGAGTGGGTGGCGACGGATGAGAGGTGTGAGGAGTGTGGTGGTGAGATGGTCAAGACGAGTCGTTATACGTATACGTGTACGGTTTGTGGTTTGATGCAGGTGCGGCACCCGATGAAGAAGGGGGCGATGTCGAATGAAAACAAGAACATCGAGTGAAATAGTCGCTGTCGTTTGGATATTGGTTTTCTTTTTACAAGGGAATGATTTATCAGGTTTTTAATCTTGCCAGCTTCAAATATATAGGACATTGACCAAATTAAAGTATGATTTTAACAATTACACAAAGGGAATAAATTTGTCAGAATGGAATCAAAAATTGGATGCTTTAACGGTTGCTCAATTAAAAGAGATATGCAAGAAATATAAAATCAAAGGTTATTCCAAGAAAAAGAAGAAGCCGTTAATCAAGATGGTCTTGGACTTCATTAAAAACAATGATAAAGCGCAGGAGTTCATTAAACGAAAATATGCGGGAAAATTTACGAATCAAGATCTTTCTACAGGGCATTCTGCGGTTTCTGTGGATGCAGGTGGAGTAACGCCAGAGATAATTATTCAGATGGAGCATAGGTTATCCTCTGTAGAAAAACAAGTAGCAGAAATAAAAAGTTTTATCGAGAAATTGCAGGCACCTAAAATAAAGGCATCGAGGCAGGATATTTCCGATGATTCTTTTTATAGGATTGTTTCAGAGGCATATCACTCTATTGGAAATAAAATGGGGTCTTTGGTTACAATACCCGAATTGACCAGAAAGATATCCAAGCGATTGAAATGGGATCAACAGAGAATTCATGATGGATTATATCAATTATATATTGATGGTAAGGTTGATTTGCAGCCCGGAAAGGTGAAGGAAGGGTCTCCAATGCGAATTGAAGGAAATACTTTTTATTGGTTTACGTTTAGGTGACTGAATTGTTCAAATTTAAAAATCTTGAAGAAGTCGAGTCAATCCTCCTAGATCCTGAGCAGCCAAACCCTTTTCCAGCACCTCCTGCAGCAGTAAATTTTCATAATAATCCGCCTCAATTTATTTGTGGTCGAGCCGAGGAAATCCAAATAATCAAAAAGGAAATCAGGAATTCGATTAAATTCAAGGAGCCAAAATTAATCAAGGTTTTTGGAAAACAGGGGATCGGTAAATCCACGTTGGTATGTTGGGTTTATAAAGAAATAATGGAAAATTCAGAGATCATTCATCCCATGGTTTTTCTGAATGCAAGCGGACAACCCGAGGGATTTCATTTCGTGAATTTTTATTGTCAAATTTTTTCACAATTGGAACAAGATCAAGTTTTGGAGAAACTGGCATATCACAGCATTACAAGATTCATTCAATTGCTAATTGAGAAGGGGGGCAAGCTTGAAAACAGTGTATTTAAAGATACACCGATTACAAATGACATATTAGATAAAATAAAGAAAGATCCCAATGAATTAAAATCTTTTCTTGCAGATCAAGGCACTCTCGTGATCAAGATTATTGACTTGTATAAGAAAGTCATCAATTTTATTAGGGCAGACATTCCCGTTAATCCCGAGTTTTTAGTAACATTGTGGAATGCGTTTTCTTTTACAGCACGTGCATTTGATGCCCTCAACGCAATAAAGGGCATTGGAGAATTTGAAGGATTTCATGTCCGAATTGCCAGCGATGCCAAGCAGGCGTTCATCGATTTTATAAATCTGTGTCGGTGGTCTTTTGGCGATGTTTCAGTCATAATTGTAATTGACCATTTGGAAAGTTGCACGAACGAGAATAAATCGGACAATTTCTCTAATTTGTTTTCGCTTCTACTCGAGTTGCGGCAATTGACGCATCTTTGCATAATTCTTTCGGGCACCATGGATGCTTTTGTTGCTCTTGATGAGGTTCTTCAGGAAGATCAGAAACTGCAGCTTGATAATTGGAGTCGCATGATAACGCTTAGCTCATTGGAGCCCGAGTTGGTCGTGGACGTAATAAAGGCTTATCTGAGCCGGTTTTGGAGTCAACAGAACCATGAACCGCCGCATGAATATTCTTTTTTTCCCTTTGGTCCCAATAGTCTCATGTATCTTTATGACACGACAAACAAGGATTTGCGGAGGACACTCATTCGACTGCATGAAATAATTAATTCATTTAGAAAAAAGCAAGAAATTGAAGGAGTCGAATCATTTTTCGATGGAATGAGAAAATTCCGAACCAGAAAAGACATTACTTTGACAGTTCTCGAGCAAAAATACTTTGTTGAAGAGATCTTGAAGTCCGAGACTCAGGATAAAGAGCGTTCAACGAAGGTTGAGATGGCGGTCTTTAACTTATTTAAAATTGCAAAATCAAAATACGAGTTCATAAGTGATGTCAAACACGAACCTAAGATAAAAAAGTTGAAACCTGATGTTTTTGTAGAGCTTTTTGGCAATCTTGGCTTGGATAAAATCAGAAAACTCGTTTTCGAGGTAAAAATATATCGTAAGGGAGATGAGATTCCTAAATCAGAGGTGACTAAAACGTTATCCCTGTTAAATGATCATCTCGTGGATTACGTGCATTGGGTTACTAACAAGCCACTTTCATTGGCAAAATATAACTTGAATGTCAACCTTCATGAATATTTGGGTCGGACAAAACCTTTAGAACATCGAGAATTGGCATATGCTTCTCTTGTCACGCATTTCAATGAGATTTTCGGTAGGGAGCCAACACCAGATGAAGCAATTGAGCTTTTAGAAAAAATTGGAATTGATATTTTAACAATAAGCGAAGAAGTAAAGGCGAGAAGTTCGCTTTCCGTTGTCAAGAAGAAGCCGAAAAGAATTCCGACTTTAATTGATTTCAAGCCGTCAGAACCCACCGGGATCGAACAGGGCATCGCCGTGAAAAAACCCGTGCCACCACCAGTCCCTACGCCCGTGATTACAAGCAAGAAACAGGTTCCCGTTCAAGTTATTGAAACGGATAAAAATGAGATTGCATCCAAGATTAAAAAAGTCATCAAAAAGCACTCCAATAAGACACGGGTTTATATCAAAACGGTTTTTAAAGATTTATCGGAGAAACAGGGGTTGCGTGTGAAAGAAGATGAAAAAGACGATGTTTTTCAAGTCATACACCAAGTCGTGAATGAATTGGGATATCGCATGACCGCTTCCACGATTTCATTTAAATGATGAAAAACTTTCAGCACGGGTTTAAGAATGATGGATTGTCTTTGGTGCTGATAGTAAATGTTACAGAGCAGAGCGTTTAGATGAACGTGCGGATGCTTTCTCTTTTATTTCTGAGTAGGCTGATGAGTGCTTCACAGATGAGCAGGAGGTTTTTTTCATCGACTTCGGGAAGTATTTTGTGGAGTTTTTGAGGGCTCAGGTTCATTTTCAGTCCTTGTATTTTAAGGAGTTGTTCTTTGGTTATTTTGGATATCAATCGGTTCATTCCTCGCTCTTTCACGTATAAATTGAGGTCTGTTTCGCCTGCCTTGATGAAGACATCTTGGATCTTGCATTCATTTGGAATTATCACTTCAGATTTTGGTTTTTGTTCTTTCATGAAATCGAGTATTTTTTTTTGCTTGGGGGACATTGTAACCACGTAGGCATTTTTTCGTCGGTGATCCTTGAAAGCAAGATCGACACATGGATGAATGTGTGTTTACCCTTTATAAAGACATGATAAGGCAAGAAATTTGGACTTGAATTGAGAGGCGGGTATTTCGGCGTCGGATGATGAGGTTTTAATTTTTTTCTTTCATTTGTTATTTTTTAATGAGTGCACGTTTTTCGAGGATGGATTTGACGTGCTTGTAGTCGGCGGGTATCGTCCACGTTGACAGGATGAAGAACACGCCCGTGATGATCAGGGATGTAGCCCGAGATTGCATTCATCATGCCGAATAGAGTTCCCCTGTGTTCGGGTAGGTTCACTTCGGCGATCATTGCGAGGTCGTTTGGGTCTTCTGCGCTCATGAATAAAGCCGCCAGGATGGACAGTGTGATTATCGTCACTAAGAATGGGTTGAAGGGGAGCAGGAGTGCGGTTATGAAGAGTGGCACGCCTGCCAATGTTCCGAGTGCGCAGATGATCGGGCGTCCGCGGAGGGTTTTCTTGAACATCACGTCGCCGAGAAATCCGAATAGGAGGGTTCCTGCCGCGCCGATTTCGAACAGTCCTGCTACGACCTTGCCGCCATCGAGCGCCATTGAGAATTCCACGCCTTCGGATAGGAATCGCCACGTGAAGACAGCGGGCAAGAGTTGCAGTGCGCCCCAGAACATTTGGCTGAAAAATGCTTCACAGATTATCCAGATGTTTGTTTTTGCTTTGAGGATGACTTTCAGGTCGCTCGCCTTGATCGTGTAGCCGTATTGGAATCCTTTTTCGCGTAGGTCTTTCAGCTCTTCTTCGGTGGCGCCTCTTTCGGGGTCTTGCGTGATGGGGTACGTTAGTATGAATCCGAACGTGATGAGTGCGAGGATGATAAATGGAAGGTTCCACATCGGATCGAGTAGGAAGGCGAGCATGTATCCAATGGCAGAGCCGATCCCTTGCGACACGCCCCAGAGTGACATTGCGAGCCCTCTTTTTTTAGGGGATATGTAGTCGAGGATGATGGAGAAGCCGACGGATGCGATGCATCCCAGCCCAATGCCTGCCCCGACGTGGAACACGAGCAGCATCATCCAGTTCCACGAGAATCCCGTGCAGAATATCATCACGGACCAGATGATAGTGCCGTAGAAGAGCAATTTTTTTCGGGATACTTGGTCGCCGCGATAGCCCCAAAAGAATGACGTGATTACCGTGACGAGTGTCGTGAGCATGAAAATGAAGATGAACACGTATTCGGGTGCCTGTAGCTTGAATACCATTAGTGTCGTGCTGGCGGGCAAGATGGCGAGAGCGGCATTATCGAGTGATGCCAAAATGACGAAATTCAGGATCGTGAAGAGTTGTCTTTTTTTCATTGCATCCCGACTCTCATTTTTGCTTGAGGATTTTTTCACGTTTACCGAAGTTTTGGGTAAAAAGCCGTGTTCGTTCGTGTTTCGTGCAAGAACGTGTTTTTCGGCATTCGAATGCTTGCTTTTGCTTTTGAGGTTGAATAAAAAACTTAAATATTGCGGACTTCTATCTTATATCGGCTTAAAGCTTTGAGTTTTAAACCATTTATTCGTGGGATTTGAGCATTTCGGGGAAGCTTGGGTTTTTGAATGGCTTCTATCGATGTATTAGCGAACCTTTAGATTTTATAGGCGATGATTAAGCATGGAAAAATCCGACAAGAAACTGATCAAGAAGGAAAAGGAAATTGAGAAGTTAAAGATAAAGATCAAGGAAAGCGAACAAAAGTATAAGCGTGAGATTGACCGTAGAAAGGAGGAAATAAAGGAGCTTGAGCAGACCATTCGTGAGCTCCGGGATGAGAAGTCCACGCTTGTAATAAATGAAGAGCAAGCCATCGTGTTGAAAGCCGAAACAAGGGGATTAGAGCTGAAGCTTGAGGAGAAATTAACAGAGATCGAGAATTTAAGGGCAGAATTGGCGGGAAGAGACAAGCAAATTTCACGGTTGAGTGCCATCGAGACGAGCCTTCGCGATGAGTTGAGGCAGAAAAAGGAGGAAATTGCGAAAAAGGACTCTGAGATTCGCGAGCACATTTCCGAGAAGAAAGATGCCGCACAAAACATCAGCGATTTGGACATTGAGATCGGGCGTTTCAAGGATGAGATTTCGAAGTTGGAACAGGCAAAATCGGAGCAAAAGTCGGAGCTCGCTCGGCTGAATGCGGTCATTGGACAAAGGGAAGAGGAAATCAAGAATTTAAACATCGTGATTGAGGAAAAGAACCGATTAATAGACAGCTTAAAAGAGCAGATCGAGACAATCAAGAAATTAAACGATGACCTTGAAGAGGAGAAGATCAAATTGCGCGAGGGGCTTTGGGCGGCGGAAAACGGGATCATATCGAACCTGTTACCAAACCTGATCAAGGGTGATCAGCAGGCGTTGGATAAAATCAAGGAGATAATGGGGAGGATGGTCCATAATGCCATCATAGGCATTCCCGTAATCGAGTTATTGCCCGAAATTTTCTCGGACATCACCCTGAAATCCACGCAAAATCTTCGAGTCATCACCAGTATTGATTTTAACAATCCCAAGCACAAGGCGATTTTTGATGGATATGACAAGCCCAACATCACGCTTAGAAATTACGACAAGAAAAACCTGTGGGGCGTCATCAGGGATCAAGAGGAGTTATTGGTCGCACCCGAGGACGCCTCGGGAAATCCCATTGGAATCGTGGTGAAGGATCCCTATCAGATTGAAATTTTAGGAAATGTCTTGTTGAATATTTGGGCAAAAAGTAAGCGAAATGTTTCGGAATACGATTTCAAGGCGTGAGTGAATCTTCCCGACGTTTTCGCGGTGCTTTTTTTTTCCCTGCTTTTTGTTATCACATTTAAGATAGTCTAAAATCGACGTTATTGCATCACTTTTATAATCTAGTTGAAAACAAGTTATGTTAAAACACGTGTTTCTTATTGTTTAAGACGTAAATTAGTGGTCCATGATGAAAATTTACAACAAGACAGTGTTTAAATATCTAATTTTAGTGAGTTGTTACCTTGCACTTGCTTGGGGCATCATGGCGGCGGTTTTGTACCTATTCCTTGATTTTTCTCTCATGGGGATTCTCATCGGTCTATTTTATCCGGAGGTCGCGCCTTTATTGGTATTGACTTACGTTGGACCTACCCTTGTCATCATTAGATTGCAGTTTTGGCATAAATGGAAGCGTGCCTTGATCGTCCTCGGGATTTGCGGTTTTCTCATGTTTGCGGGGTATTTTCAGTTTTTCACGGCACCGTTTCGTTTATTTGAAGCGGAGTATCAGATGACGACCACGTATCAGGCGTCGTATTTGGCGCTTGATAAGAGCAACATGTTGCCTTCGCCAGTTTCGCTTTGGAGTTCGGTGATGGGCTTGCAGGTTGACGAGGCTCTTTACACGGTTCAGACGAATATTTTATATTATAATAATGGCGTGGACAAATTTCGCTTCGACTATTACAAGCCGTCGTGGGGATCGGGTCCATTTCCGGTCATCATCAACATCCACGGTGGTGCTTGGGCAGCGGGCGGAAAGGGAATTGCGAATACCCCCGGCTTTAGCAAGTACATGGCATCGAAGGGTTACGTTGTTTTCGACTTGAATTATGGAGTTTATGACCTCAGGATGATTGCGGCTCAGCTCGGGATCGGACCGTTACTTCAATCGATTTGGGGCATTTACGGGTCGCTCCTGCCCATTTATAATGGTTCTTATACCGTGGAGGAGCAATTGGAGAACATTGGGCGGTTCACGCAGTTTCTTGACACGTATAATGCCACGTATGAGGCGGACATGAGCAACGTGTTCGTCACGGGCAGGTCGGCTGGTGGTCATCTTGCTTACATGGTGGGACTGGGATACAAGAGTCCGTTATTTGCGGGTAATTTTTCGTCTAGCATGGTCATAAAGGGTATTTTCCCATTTTATGGGCCTACGGACATGAGCCTGATGAGGGACGGAGTTGCTCGCGGCACGCTCGGAGGAGTTCCGCCACCCATTGGACCGATTGTTGCCAACGTGATATTTGACAACTTGCTAAATGGTTCCTTGCCATTGGAACAACAATATCAGAAATACTCTCCGGCATACTTGATTCAAACCTTGTCCGCGAGTGACATTCCGCCGATTCTCATCATCCACGGCGAAAAGGACAATCTTTGTCCATATTTTGAGCAGTCCTGGACATTTCACAAGTTGGCGTTGCAAAAGGGCGCGAAATGCCTTTTCATCACGATTCCCGGACAAGGTCATGCATTTGACATATTTAATTTTCAGAGTCTTGGTGGCCAGATGAGCACGTATTATATCGAGCGATTTCTTGCTCTTGAAGGAGGTTAAAAAATGGAAAAAATGAAGAATAGTTTGGAAAAAATTAGGGGTGAGCTAAAATCGAAGCGTTTTTTTAAGATCTTTGTTTTTGGCTCGGCATTTTACCTGTTGGTGACGTTATTATTTATAGGGCTCGGGTTGATGCCGAATTGGATTCTTCAAACGGTTGCGGGTATCGTGCAGTTCATTGCATTCATCGTGATGTTCGTGCAGATCTTGCTAATGTTTTGGAATTCGAATCGTGATGATTCGCTTGGACACAAGGTTACGGGAGTTGCCTATATCAGTTTATTTGCGATGTTGATTTGCACGATTTTAATTGTCGTGGCTTCTTTCCTGAATTCGTTCTATCCCAATCCGGGTTCTAACCCTACTTATGCCCCGATGTTATCGATTTTTGCACTCGGCATTTGTTTTTCCTTTGGTATCTTTGCTTCGATGGCTTGCTACATGGCGCTTTCAGAAGATAGTGCATGGAACTTTTAACCCATTTATTTTTTTTAATGGAGGAAGGAGTTTTGAAAATGGATTCGAAAAAGCTACTTAAATTCGGGATCTTGGGCGTTTGTTACTTGGTGATCGGCTTGAGTCTTTGGGTTACCATCACGTATTTGTTTTTTGATTGCACGTTTCTTGGATTCGCGTTTTCGGCGGGTTATCCAGCTGTCGGTCCTGTCGTGCTGTTTTTATCCGTGATTTCGGCACTCATAATCATTCGTTTTCAGTTCACGAGGAAGTGGAAGCTTGCCTTGATATTTGTTGGAATCAGCGGGTTTCTCTTATTTTCGGCATGTATTCCTTACATGGCTTTGCCGTATCGAATTGCGGAAGCCGAGTCCCAGATGATTGCCACGTATGGGCAGGATTATCTTTCATTGTCAACTGCAAACATGAGGCCGATGCCTTATTCCCTGCAAGATGCTTTTTACGGGATGTCAATTGATGACTCCTTGTATTCGGTTCAGTCGGGCATTCTTTACAGGGATAACGGGCTGGATCAATTTCACTTCGATTACTACAAGCCGACGTGGGGTTCGGGTCCGTACCCAGTCATAATCAACCTACACGGAGGAGCCTGGGTATTGGGCGGACCGGGGTTTGAGAATGTCATTCCTTTTAGCAAGTACATGGCATCTAGAGGATATGTTGTTTTTGATCTGGAATATGGCGTTTACGACATCTCGAACATCAGCCGCGAGATCGGCGGTGGTGAGCTCGGCACCTTGTTGCAGTCGGTGACGGGGATCTTCACGCCGTATTACAACCACTCTTATACCATAGACGAGCAGGTCGCCAATATCGGATATTTCACGAAGTTTCTTGCGCAATATAATGCGACATACGAAGCCGATTTGAACAACGTGTTCGTGATGGGACGGAGTGCGGGCGGCCACATGACATCGGTCGTGACCTGTGGATACAAGAATGCGCAGTTTGCCGGAGTTTTTTCATCGAACATTACCATTCGGGGTGGTCTTTGGATTTACCCGCCAACGGACATGTCCTTGATGAAGTCCGCCTTGATCAGGGGAAACCTGCTTGCCTTGCCGCCTCCATATAATTACATGTTGGCGAGCGCCATTGACGTGGTCCTGAACATCTCAAATGCACCCAACAATTATGACAAGTATTCGGCATCGAAGCTCATCGAAAGCACGCCCGTTGGCGACATTCCGCCGATAATGATAATACACGGAGAGAAAGACAACTTGGTGCCGTATGTCGAGCAGGCCCTGCTGTTCAAGCAGCGTGCCACTGCGTTAAACCTGAAGTGTATCTTGATAACGATCCCTGGCGCTGGGCATGGTTTTGATTTTATTTTTCCCAGTCCGGGAGGGCAGATTAGTGCTTATTATGCGGAGCGGTTTTTTGCTTTAGAAAGAACATGAATGCGGAGGAAGTGATGGATGAATTATCAAAAACTAGTGCGATATCTGGCGGTGCTTGCCAGTGGTCTTGTCCTTGTGGTGGCACTCGTCATTACCGTGATATACTTCTTTTTTGAATACACGCTTTTAGGCATAGTCATAGGGATGATTTATCCCGATGTTGCGCCGATGCTCGTGCTGCTTTACATCGTGCCAACGTTAATCATCATTCGGCTTCTGTTCTGGAATAAATGGAAACATGCCTTGATTGTCTTGGGAATTTGTGGCTTTCTTCTCGTTGGAGCATATCTACCTTATTTCACGTATTCAGCTCGGCTGGCTGACGTGGAGCTTCAAATGATTTCTACATATCAGGCGGATTACCTGACTTTAGGCACGACATCAATGCGTCCAGTTCAATTTTCGACTTGGGATGCTTTATTTGGGATTTCGATTGATGATTCGCTTTATAGCATTCAAACCGACATTGTTTATCTGGACAATGGACAGGACAAGTTGAAGTTTGATTTCTATAAACCGACGTGGGGTTCGGGTCCGTATCCTGCGATCATCACGGTCCACGGTGGTGCGTGGGTTCTTGGCAACAAGGGGATCGGGAACGGAGTTAATTTTAACAAGTACATGGCATCGAAGGGTTACGTTGTTTTCGACATCCAGTACGGCTTGTATGACATCATCCAAGCTGCACGGGCTTGTATGACATCATCCAAGCTGCACGGGAAGTTGGAATGAGTTCTTTAATTCCCTTCCTGCAATCTCAGTTCGGGGGCGGAGCGGCTTCAGGAAATACATTGTTTCCCGATTATAATAAATCCTATACCATCGAGGAGCAGGTCGAGAACATCGGCAATTTCACGCATTACTTGGATGAGCATAATGCCACGTATGATGCGGACTTGAACAACATCTTCATTTGCGGAAGGAGTGCAGGAGGGCATTTGGCATCAGTCGTTGCAACAGGTTACAAGAACGCGTTGCAAACATGAGAACCATGCAGCTTGCGGTTTACCAACAACGGCTATTAGGATTGCCACACCCGTATAACCTGTACATAGCTCACGCCTTCGATTATCTCGTGAGCAATGACTTTGACAGGTTCTCATCTTCGTATCTCATTCAGAGCACGGCACCGGGCGACATTCCCGACCTATTGATCTTGCATGGTGAAAAAGACGGCATCGTGCCGTATGTTGAACAGGGTCTCGGACTGCACTTACTTGCTCAAAGTCGCGGTGTCAAGTCCGTGTTGGTTACGATTCCGGGTGCAGGTCATGGATTTGACTTGATATTTCAAAGTCATGGTGGGCAGGTTAGTCTTTATTATGCTGAGCGTTTCCTTTCCTTGACCAGAAGCTAACAGGGCCAAATACCCTTTCAATTTTTTTTTCCTTTAATTTTGAGAAATACTTAAAAGAAAAATAGATGGTAAGGAAGATGAGTTAATGTTAAACAGAGTTTTCATTTAGTTGGTGCATTTTCGTGAAGTATTTGCATTTTACACACCAAGACATCCACGTGCAATGTCATGAGTTGGCAATGAAGGTGAAAAAGGATGGTTTTTACCCTGACGTGATCGTTGCGGTTGCAAGAGGGGGTTTTCCTGTTGCCAGATTGCTTGCGGATTTCCTGCGCGTGGTAGAATTACAGAGCGTTCAAATTGAGTTATACAAGAATATTTCGAAAATGTTGGATTCTCCCAACATCATCGCTTTAAACCTCCAGAATCTCGAAGGGCGCAAGGTATTGGTGTGTGATGACATCGTGGACACGGGAACGACGATCAAGCTCGTGATCGATCATCTCAAGCAGATCGAGAACGTGGATTATAAAATCGTGACCTTGCACGTCAAGGAATCGGCGGATTTCGAGCCGGATTATTTTCATTCCAAAGTTACGGAGTGGGTCATTTATCCTTGGGAATTGCATGAAACGATAAGCGTGTTTCTTGAAGAAGGCATGAAGCAATCGAAATCGACGAAGCAGGTACTTGAAGAGTTGCGACAGATCGGCTTGGAGCCCGACTTTCTTAAGAATTACGAAACATGGATGAAAGAAACTCCTGAATGATTTGCACTTGCCTTAGATTTAGGATTTTTTCTTTAGCTTCGTTCATTGCGTGGTCAAAAAGAATGCGTTCTTTTGCATCAAGGATTAGCGTGAGGTTGATGTTTTCATCGTTCATTTTAAATTCTTGAAAGATATCATTCAGACCAGTCATGAATGCGGGTCGGTATTTAGCGGGCTCGAGCAATCTTTGGAAATATAATTCATAGATTAGCGGGTCGAGTATTTCCCTGTCGAAGAAGTTGAACAGGTCCGTCTCTTCGATTTCTTTTAGGAAGATTAGAATTTTCACGACCAGAACGATGACTTTTCGTTCGAACGGCGTTGGTTTTGGGATTGGAAACTGGTTGAGGTGCGAGATCTTGATTTCTGCATAAATTTGCTTTCCCCTCGGATGGATCAGGTGAAAGAAAAAAGTCATTAACGTGGAATTGATCACGCCCAAGAGATATTCAAGAGACCATATTTTATCTTTTAACGTGCATGTGAAAAGGTTATTGCTCACGTAGAACGAGTTCCGGTCCAGAGCGGCTTTGATTTGGTATCCCGTGCGGCAGATTAATAGTTTCGGCATTTCAAAATATTCGGGTTTTCCGAATCCCGCATATTCGCCGCGTGTTTTGTCGACCAATGCGGGGTCGTAACGCACGTATCGTCCTTGCCAGGTAATGTGGTATCGTTGCACTTCGCCGCGCCCGAATATGAGCGGTCTTGCGTGAGGAACCGATGAATCAGTCGTGAAGATCTTGTTTCTCACGTTTCCGGAGTGTATTCCTTCGTGGCAGGAGAGGATTTCCTTGAGTGGCATCCCGCGATTCTGGATGTTCTTGAGTGTTCGCCATCGTTCGAGAGTCAGGTCTAAATTGAACTTATAATCGGGCATTTCGTGAAAGAGGTTTTGGGGAACTCTGGATGCATGGATGGTGAGATCGGGAAGTTGACGCACGAGGAGCATTTCGTGAAAATCCCTTTTAATTTCGTCCTGTTCACGTTGTCCCGTGAAGACCGCGGCGTACATTATGACTTGGTCGAATTTCAAGCCAACATGTTCCAGGGATAGAATGCGGAAGTGGGACAGGAGAAAGTAGCGAGTTTTAGGGTAATTTTTATGGAGCAATATGTCGGGGACTAAGAATGAGAGCACGCCATCGTCAGTCAGTAGAAAGGTGCTTCTCACGAGAAAAAGGAAGAAAAGATCCATTCGTGTTTCTCTCAGGTATAGATTTCTATAAATAACCTTCTCGATTTCCGAGAAGTGAGATCCCCATGGTGGGTTTCCGAGTATGATCTTGAATCCCCAGCCCCTGTTAAACGGCTTCGGGAATGCCTTGATCCAGTGCAGGATTTTTTGTTTCGTCATGAATTGCTTGATTTCCCGTTCTTGAAGGTATTCGGAATTTTTTTCAAGCATGTCATGCAAGTACGTGCCGAATTCGGTTCCCTTGAAAAACGGTTCACGGTGAGCGTCCCTGAAATCATAACCGAGCAGGCTATTTCCCGCCATTAATGAGTTTAACTTTGGAAACAGCCGGATGTCTTCGACCTTGTTGATGTATCGCAATAATGATACCCATATCCGCAGCTTGCAATTTTCAACTGTGCATTCATCGAGTTCAACGCCGAAGATGTTTTTATCATAGATTTCTGATGCCAGTTGAAGGTCCTGCTTCGGTTGCACGGCCTGACTCGAATCGTTGAAAAGGATCTTTTTAGTCAGGTCAAATAAGAAATCGTGGGCAGAGACGAGAAATTCGCCTGAACCGGCAGAGGGATCCAGTATTGTCAATTCGGAGATGAGTTGATAAATGCGGTCTTTCTTTGCGGGATCTTCTCTTAAATTCGGGAACGATTCGAGTGAGATATCCGGTTTTTCTTCTGCGGGAAATAACTTTTTGAGTAGATATTTTTCAATTGCCGAAGATGCGATTTTATTTACCAATTTTGGGGGGGTATAATAAACGCCTCTTTGTTTTCTATCTGAAGAACCAAGTGCAATTTCCCCAAGAGTTCGGGGTGAGATCACGCCTTGTTCGTTTGAATCATCGAAAGACCATTGAATGGAATCGAGCGTGTTGTAAATCGCCGTGATGATTTGATTTGGAATCTCGGGTTGTTTGGGAGCATCAGGGTTAGCCGATCTAAAAAAACGGAATGAATCAGCGGGATCATCTACGGCGGGGTCCAGCGTTTTCATCACTTCATCATGAAAGTCATGGCTTGCAGGCGTGCTTGATTTCAATTTTTCCATCATTTCTTCTTTTTTTCGAATGGATACTTGCAAAAAATAATGGAAGATGAATTGATTTAGGATTTTTTGAGCTTCAAGATTCCGTTTAGCATCATCGGGGATGAAGTGGAGCATGGAATATATGGTTTCACGATATTTCTTCATCAGGTCAATAAATTTTTGTTGTTCTTCGGAACGATGAGCCATGAAATCATCCTTTTAAATTTTTAACAGCATCTTGAATCACGTTGATATCTTCGGCATCCAATCCGAAGCATTCATGAATTAATTTATCGAGTGCTTGTCTTGAATTGCTGCATTTTTCTGAATCGAGTGGAGTTCCTGCTCGAATTTTAGTGATTAATAGATCGACTTGTTTCGTGATTTGAGACTGTAGTTTAGAATCAGGGGGGAAAATGGGCATCATCTTCACGTGTTCAATCAGTATGCGCGGGAAAATCTCTTTTTCTTGGAATAGCTTGAGATAAAGATAATTGAACAGCGTGGAATTAAGGAGTGCAAGGATGTTTTTCAATGAGTACCTGTTGTTGGTGAGAGTGATGTTATATATTGTTTGAAGCGTGCTCATCTTGCCTTCTTCGTCGATGCTTGCTTGGAGTTTTTTCCCTAATTGGCGCAAGACGATCTTCGGCGTGAAGTAGAGCGATTTTTTTTGCAATGACTTTTTGTCCACGTATTTGAATGGAGGTCTGATGATGTATGGTTGTACGTTGTTTCCACTGAGAATGGGAACGTCAGAGGGATGTTCGGGCGCATCTTTAAGTAGCGGAGCCGTTTTTCCGAGTTCTTCCCCCCGATGGATCTCGATTACTTGAGATAATGGCGTGTTTCCATTTAACAGCTTCATTATTAGTTCCTGTTCTTGTCTTGTAAGAAATGGAAAAGAGTTCTTATATGTTCGTTGAAAAAATGCCTGAGCGATCCCGAGGCGTTTTCCCGAATCTTGTTGAAGCTGAAGCAATGAATCGGATTTGGTGAAAATGAATTCCCCACTTGCAGGGTGTTTACTTTTTTGCAGGATTAAAATGATGTTTGCGACTTTGGGATCCTCAAAGACGCCTTTAACTTGGTGAATTTCTAGGATATTTGTTTCATCCAGGACCATTTTTCGAATGGATGCAAAGTTACTTCGAATTAAAAACGATTCGGGTATGATATAACCGAGATGACCTTTTTGTTTTAGGAGTTCAATACCCCGTTCCAGAAACAACGAATACAGGTCAAATTGTCCACGAGCGGTTTTAAAAGACTTCCGAAAGTATTCTTTTTCGATGTCATGAATTTCTTTCGAACTCAAGTATGGCGGGTTTGCCATCAACACGTCGAATCCACCTGCTTCGATGATTTCGGGGCATGCCAGTTCGAGCGATTTTCCGGTTTTTTCGTGCCTTTGTATTTCATTATTTTTTCGCAGGGCATCCCCAACGTGAAAATTCGTGAGGTCGGGCATCTTGTTGCAGCGTTCATGGAGTAATAGTAAAATAAGACGAATCTTGAATATTTCGACGGAGATATCTTGGATGTCCATTCCGTACAGGTTATTCTGGATCACTTCAAGTAGAAATTCCTGTCTTGACACGGCGTGAGAATGGGCGACGTGAGTTTCGTAAAATTCCAACAGAACTCGCAAAGCATTCATGAGAAATGCTCCGGAACCCATTGATGGGTCAAGGATCTTGATGTTTAATTTATTTTCATTGGAGCAATAACGTGCTAAAATGTCATCAGATAATAATTTTTTACAAATCCAGTCCGTGATGATGGTCGGTGTATAGAATGAGCCTGTCTTGTCGGTTTTTTTTCGGGATTTATTTCGAATGCTTTTTTCCAAGAACTGCTCCAATATCTTGGGCGTGATCACGTCGTTGTTAGCTTCAAATTCGTTTAATGACCACTTGAATTGCTCTAACAATTTGAATAATGTCCGCTTTTCACGTGCGTGAAGCCAAACGTCATCGGGCATGAAGAGCGTCTTTTCGAATTTTGAACACTTGAACAGTGAGCTTCGGAAAAAAAAGGCGTTTTCATCTTTGGAGTTCAGGGGAAGTTTCACGCCATCAGAAAACAGGATCATTTTAGGGAGTAGATGGTCTTGAAAGAAATTTTCATAATTATTGCGCGTGAACTGGATTTGAAGAGCCATTTTTGGAATGAATCCGGATCGTTCGAGGAATTTCAATACCAAGATGCGAGATAACAAGATTTGGGGGAAATTTGATGGTGATTCTTGGTCCGTGGTGGACATGAAGGTTTCGATTTTTTCGTGAAATTCGGTCAGGATGTTCAAGAGAATTGAATTTTTATTTGAGATCATTTAGGATCGTCCAACCGGTTTTTCATTCCTTGCGCAAGATCAAGATATTTTGATGAACCATTGATGGAACGTAAGCGTATGGATATCCGTAGACGTGGAGGCGCCGTTCAACGTCATACCATACAATATTGGCTTTTAGGACATAACCCGCTTCAACGAGTTCTCGTGCCAGTTCGGCGTGCAAGAGGTGGTATTGGCTTCCACGATACATGTCTCCAACGAAAACTGCACAATAGCCCTTATGACGCAATTTTGAAAGGGTTTTTTCAAATACCTTTTTCATGGTGGAGAGCCACTCCTGTTTTGACGTGAGTTTATCACTGCCAAAATTCTGCAATATGCTTGCGGCGACGTTTCCTTTTTGTATGTTGCTTGCACCTCTCGTATGTTCGAGCTTGTCCATGTTCCAATACGGCACGTCGGTCAGCACGAAATCAAATTGGTCGTCCTTGATTTCATCAAGTTTGTTAGTGGCATCTCCAATAATGGTTTCCTGTTCTTCAAGACCTTCAAGAGAGCATATTTCCTTATATATTTCCACCCATTTTGGGTTTATCTCGATTCCCAGGGCAGTCCGCCTGCCGCGTCCGTTTTTTTCACATAACGAGGCACCGAGCAGGGTTCCTCCCACGCCCATTAGTGGGTCAAGTATGCGTGCGCCCGATTTCGTAAAAATGCGTATCAAGTCCATGCACATGAGAGGGGGTTTATTTCCACCATGTTGCTTGCGTTTTTCGAATTGACAATGCTTGTTATAGTGCTTGTTAAAGACGCTCTTTGAAAAGAACTTCCATTCTTTCCCCGTCAGGTCGTTCAATTTATTTCGGGGGTCATATCCGCCTCTTGTTTCGTTCTTTTTTGATGCCATGATGAAACCATCCTGAAACGTGCATGTATCTCATTCTTATTAACAATGCTTCTTTTTTAAATTCGAGATATTTTCTCACGATTAATTCTTTTGAGCTTTTTTTCATTGAATATTTCAGATTTTTCAAATATTTGTATATAGATACAAGACGAATCTCAAAGAATCATGGAGAGATAACTCAGAAATTCGCAATGAGAACAAATAATTGAAATATCGGTGAGTAAGAATAAATAAACTTTAAATGTCATCAATTTTTTAGATTTATTACACCGACGATAATGATATATCTTAATGCAAAGTGCATTATCGTCCTACTTGAATCATTTATTTAGTTGATTTTTCAGTAGATATTACTGAAGTTTTTAATCCAGATTAAGGATTCAAGGAGAGGATATACATGGAATATGAATGGAACTTTTCATTTGGTCGCGTTAGGTTACTGCCGGAGGAACTTCATGTCATCGACCCTAGCATCAAATTCAATGAATTGGAAAAGGAGTACGGAGATGCCTTACGAGTCCTCGGAAAGGAAGCTCACGGGATCTTGAAAAAGACTTGGAAGAAAGGAAAGACCGAAGTGAAAGAATTTCGTTCGTTTGTTGCAAAGGATGAGCTGAAGATCTGCTTCGAAAGGATTGCAGAGCAGGAAGGCGTTACTGCGACCGAGAGGTCGTCCACGACTTCTTATGGAGTAGGCGATGCCGGAGCTTCTTCAAGCAGTGAGTCATATGAGGCAAGAGCTGCGACTACAGAAGAAGAAGAAGCCGTCGAGAGCAAGTACTTGGTAAAAGTGGATGAAACGGTTGATTACAAGATCAACCACGAAAACGAAGTTCTCGAATCTTCAGTCATTGGGTCCCTTTTGATCGAGAACCAGGGGACGAGCAATCGAATTTGGGACATTGACCTAAAGCTATCGGGTGGCGACACCACGGATCTTGATGCCACGGATTATCACATCTTGGAGTTGGATCCCGAAGAAAAGTGGGAACAAGCATATAAGATTAACGTTGAAACGGCAACACCTCCTTTGCAGATAACGGAAAGTATTGATACATTTCCTGATACGGAGGAAGATAGCACCACTTTCATTTTGGACAAGGAAAAATTAAGCGATTGTTTTTTCACGATCAAGTTAGAAAATACGGGAGACAAGACCATTAATGACGTTGAAGTGGTCAAGACCCTGTCTGAAGATTTTGAAAGCGTGAAGATATTAGAAAAGACTGGTGATGTTGATACTGAGTCTGATAAGATTACATGGAAACTTGACGAGATCGGCCCCAATGAGACCGTGGAACTGAGCTTTAAAGCGGAAGTCAAGGCAGACGAGGTCAAGATTATTGATTCAGGTGAAATCAATGCCAAATACGTTCTCTCGGAGGGAACATTCAGCGGATTAAACATTGATTTCATTGACGGCTTGAGCAAGAACATCTACTACATTGATCGGGATGAACGGGACGAAGAACCTGACGTGTGGGACTGCACGTTCATTTTCGAGAATCGTTCTGAATTCCCATTTCGGATTCAAAAAGTGGAGTTGAAGTCGGGTGACTACAACACCGAGGAGAAAACGTTCGCAGTAGAACCCAACGTTATCGTCAATCCGGGGAAGGAATGGGTTTCAGAGGCTTGGAATCTCGAAAGCGAGGACTTGCCCACTTTCGGTGAAAACGTGCTTTTCACGATCGAACCCAACATCGTGATGCAGCTTTCGGCTTCAACCACGATCACGTCGGTCCCGATGATGGTCCTATCGCTTGAAGGCATCAAGGAGTTCTCGAAGACTCAAATACCGTCCTATCGAAAGACGGAGCTTGAAGTCAATATTGACGTTAAGACCACGGGCAAGGCGCCGATTGACGAAATTCGGATTGAAGACACGATTCCAAAGGATTTTGAGAATCCTGCCGAAGTCACGATGATAATTGAGGAAAAAGAAGTCAGTGCAGATAACGTGACTCTTCGTTTCGAACCCGACACGGAAAGTGTTGACGATGAGCGAAAGATGATCGTCGAGACGAAAGACGTGCTGGAACACATCGGCGAGTTGGATGCGGAAACACATATCGTGTTGAAATATCCATTGAATTCGGTTCGTCCTGCAAGGGATGCTCGATATGATGCACCCGTCTTGTTCCAAGCATACACGAAACCGAAAGGACCCGTTATCGAGTGCTATATCGAACCAGAACCCATTGAAGTCGTCCATCAACGACGCAGGCTCACGGTCGGCAAGTCGGTCATGCCCGGCAGCAGCAAGGGATTATACGACATCCTGCTGATCTACAAGAACCGCGGCGACGCCGTCGAAACAGACGTGACCATAATGGACATGGTTCCCGATAACTTCAGCCTCGAATCTAGCGATCCCAATCCGGAAAAAGAAGGAAACCTGCTCACGTGGGTTTTTGAAAGCGTCGAACCCGATCAAAAAGTCGAAGTCCAATACACCATTAGGGGCGAAGGCGAATATCGCGTTCGGGACGCACAGGTCTTTCATAAGGCATAATATCCCTTTTTTTTTATTTTTTCGCATTAATGCTTCTCATTTTCATTCCTCGCGTGTTTCAATCGCAAGAATTTAATATGAAATTCAGGACTTTACTTCAAGCACGCATTAAATTAATGACCAGTAGGAGAAACGATCGTGAGCAATTCAACAGAAAAAATCAAGAAATTACAGGATGAAATCTTGAAATTAAAGGACGAGAAAGACTTCGTCTTGCTGGCACATAATTACCAGCTTCCCGAAATTCAGGAAATCGCAGACTTCTGTGCGGATAGCCTGCAACTTGCAAATCACGCTAAAAATGACGTTGAATCCCAAAACGTGTTATTTGCCGCCGTGAAATTCATGGCAGAATCGGGAGCCATCTTGAACCCATCAAAAAACGTTTACGTGGCCAATCCCGAGGCACTCTGCCCAATGGCACGCATGGCGCCCGTTGACCTGATGAAAAAGGTCAAGCAAGAATCTCCAGACCTGCCGCTCATGATGTACATCAACACAACCGCTGCGGCACGCGCCCAGGCGGATTTCATCTGCACCTCGGCGAATAGCCTGAAGATCGCCAAGGTCATCAACAAGCAGGAAATAAATTTCGCTCCCGATAAAAACCTGGCATACTTCATCCAGACAAGGCTGGGAATCAAGGTCAATCCCGTGCCAATCACGGGACATTGCACGGTCCACGAAAGTTTCAAGGCAAGTTACATCACGAACTTAAAAAAGAAACACCCGAATGCCATCACCATCGTTCATCCCGAGTGTCCGCCCGAGGTCCAACAAATCGCCGATTTCATCGGGTCCACCAGCCAGATGGAAAAATTCGTGAAGACATCGGACCGGAAAGAGTTCATAGTTGGGACGGAAGTGGGACTGATCGACAAGCTGAAACGAGAAACCGAAGGCAAGATTTTTTACAAGGCACACGACAAGCCCATTTGTTATAACATGAAAAAAAACACGCTTGAAACGATCAACGATGAGCATTTGGTAAAAATTCCCGAGGAAATAGCGAAGAAAAATCGGCAATTGTTAAATGACATGTTGAAAAATTCCGAGTAATTTTTAGTATTAGTTACTAATGATCAGTTACACTTATATTAAGTGTAATTAAAGGCAAAATAGTTCAAAATTAAGAAAGTCAATGTTATCTCAGATCATAAATTTTACGAAAATGTCTTAATTCAGAGAAAATAATAGAAATATTCCATTTAACTTATCCTTTCTTAAAGATATTACCATTTGGGGTGGCTAAAAACGATAATTTCTATCTTTTTATTAAATACTTGATTTTAAATTTTGGAAAATTCATCTAATTATTCTCTTTATAAAAATAATGGACAAGTTATAACTTTGAGATTAATTGTAATAACAATTAAATTTAAATATATTTGTTACAACAAATGTTATAACATTGAAGATGTTAATACATTTAATGGATTGAAGAAAAGGGAAGAGTAATAATGTCTTATGACAATAATTTATCTGACAATGAAACAAATGTTAAGTCAGAAGAATTCAAACAGTGTGATAACTGTAAAACAACAAAAAGAAAATTATATCGAGTTAAAGATTTTGAAAATGGTCATATCGATAACTTATGCTACGATTGCAGATTCAATAGGTTTTTTGGACGAACCTTACAAGAAATCTTAGATGATTCTGATGGATTTATTGTTGCACAAGAACTTTTTCAACTAGTTCGTAATGGTACCTATCTTGCACCTTATTCCCAAATCGCAAATTATATTTATTTTGCATTTATTTCAGGTCAAATAAAAGACGGAAGTATATTGAAAGCAATTTTTGAAGATAAAAAGAATATATCACAGTTTAGTGAAAGAAGAGATGAAATAGTAAATAATCTTAAACGGGCTCACATCATCGACAGAGAAGATCAAGAAAAATTTTATTTTACACAAAAATTTTTAGAATTGCTCTATAAATACCAAGATAAATCCGATGAATTATTTTCACGAATTTTAGGTTTGTGTCTAGTTAACATAATCTCATATAGTAAATATGATTCAACAATGAAGCAAATATGGCTTAGATCTTTGACTAGCAATAAGATTATTAATAGAAACACTGGGGAGGCAGACGAAGAAAGATTAGTACAAGAAGTTGAAAAATATCGGTGTCTTGAATGTAATAGATTAATAGAAACAAAGGAACAAGCTATTGAACATTTGAAGGTTGATGAACATATTGATCTACCAAGAGAAGATCAATATGATAGACATCTTGAGCCTATTTTTGAAGCCATTGGTTATAAGTTATATGTTAGTGAATTGGAAAAAACGATTCAAAGGCGAATGTCACCTTCCGCTTTTATGAAATTCTTTTCGGATGGAATTAATGCAAATTTCTACTTCTACTCGAAAAAGGGAGAAAAACTTATTAAAGAGGATGAAGACGGAAGAAGGTATTTCATTGTTAAGGCACCATGGATAAGAGTTATGTGTAAAACCTTAGAAAAAATGAAAGAATTGGAATTAACAAAGGGGATTACAAGCTAAATGGTACGATTAGATGAAGTACAAGAAATTCCTCTTCTTGGTAAATTTCACAACGATATATGCTCAAAATGCGTCTCCCTTATTAAACATCAATGCAATAATCGTATTAGTGATGGTGTGAAGGGAGTTTTATTCTACGGAGTTCCAGGAAATGGAAAAACGACTACGTCCTTCAAAATCATTGAGAAGATCTTTGCGGAATTGGGTCAAGGAATTGATTGGAAAGAGCACATGATATATACAGATTGTGGTGACCTTGCACATTATCGTTATGGAGAGACTGAACAAAAAATAAGAAACGTTTTTAAAAGAGGACAAAATAAGACAAAATCTATAGTACCTATAATTTATATCTTTGATGACGCAGATGGTTTATTTATTACAAGAGATTGGGGCGTAAAACTTGAAGCATGGTATCTAGGGCATTTAAATGTTTTTTTTCATCAGATTGATAATCTAGATACAAAAAAAGAATTTATAATACTAACTACCAATCGAGTTGATTTAATAGATAATGCAATAAGGGATCGATTATACGAAATCGAATTTCCAGAACCTAGTTTGGATGTTAAGATAGAATTATTAAAATACAAAACACGAAAATTAAAAATTGATAAAGATATTCAAAAAAACATGTTAAATATACTTTCTAAGGATAAAAATATAAAATCGTTAAGAGATGTCGAAAATTTTGTTCTCATGAAATATTTGGATGAGATCTGGAGGAAAGGAGGTTCTTTTGATTAAAATTGGTGAATTCGATTATTTTTTAATTGAAGTTACGAATATGGAAGATAAAAATGATTACGAACTTTTAAAGAATTTATGCAGGAAGATTGCGCTGAAATCAGAAGTAATCGACTATAATATTAAGTATAAGGAAAGAAAAGCGTTAATAGAAGTTAAAAACTCTTCAAAAGCAATATTTTTAATGCATTTAATTTATAAAGAATTTAAACCATGGGTTTTAATTAAGGGAATTAAAAAATTGTTTAAGTCAGATTTTCCAAAAGAGATTTTTGGAGATGATTTTTTACCAAAAAAGTGGAATTCAAAGTTAAATAGTATTATTCATAATCTGGTTCATTAATAATTGGTGAAATAGAATGAAAATATTCAATGAGGAAGAATTAGAAAAGATTGAAAAAGATATAATTGATACCCTAAAGGAGCTTAAAAGAACTAGTAGAAGTAATGCTCAAAAAATTATTGAGGAGGCTATTGAAAATGCTATCAATTAATGTGACAAATATTGGAGGATTAGATGGGTCAAATGAATTTAAATTTACGGAAGGATTGAATATCATACGTGCCCCAAATGCTTCGGGAAAATCTAGCCTAATAAACGCCTTTAAACTGGCCTTAAGTGGACCTGATTTTACAAATTTTAAAAATCTCAACGAATTTTTGAGTGATTTTAAAGATTCAGGTCTAATTCATATCAAGTTGAATGGTAATATTGTAGATTTACGAATTGAAAGAAAAAAAGATGGAAAAGTGGTTATATCAGATTATAAAAGTAATTTTAATTTCTTAGACGATAAATTAACACGGTTAATATTTTTTGATCAGTTTTCAGAGATTTATCAGACGATTATTTCTGGTGATAGTAAAAAGTTTCAAGATTGGATCGCAAATATTACAGATATCAAACTTTACCTTATTGCTAAAACATTAATAGATAATAAAGAGAGTGAGTTAAAAACACGATTAGCGCACCTTACCGAACAAGAGGCAGGAAAAAAAGAAATTTTAGGTGAGCAGCTCCACATCAATACTGAGGAATTAAAGAAATTAAAAAAAGAACGGGAAAAATTGTTGCAAACTAGTGAAGATACAGAATTGAAATCTAAGTTACAGTCCATAAATAAAGAATTTGATAAAATAACCAAAGGTTTAAAAGATTTTAAAAAGAAAAAAACGAATATTTCTCAAAAATTGCTGAAATTGAATAAAGAAAAAAGTAACATTGATTTAAAAATAAAAGAAGATATCGAAAAACTCGAAAAGGTTAAAATAGAATTGCTAGAGGTTGAAGGAACAATAGATAAACTAGAAAATACTCTTATTAAGTTAGAGGACGAAAATAATTCTCTCAGGATTGAATTAAACGGAACTATTAGAAAAGTGAATGGAAAAAAGAGAACTATCGAGGGATTACGAGAAAAATTAAAGGCCAAGGAGAGAAGAAGAAAAAATCAACGTTCATTATTTAATTATATTGAATGCCCCACTTGTTTTCAACCTCTTGATCAGGAAATATTGAAAACAAATGTAAAGAAAATTGATGCAGAAATAAAGAGTTTAATAAATGAAATTGAAAAACGAGAGATAAAAATAAATTTAAACAAATCTCAAATTGACAAGATAAAAAATAAGCTAGAAAAAGCAAAAACAGAACTACCTAATATGAAGAAATCTTTAGAAAAACAAATAGAAGAGAATAACAAGGTATTTAAAGGCATCAATGATGAGATTGCAAAACTTGAAACAAAGATACCAGAAATAGATAGAAAAATTTCAGATCTTGAAAATAAATTTGAATCAATTCAAAAAAAGAAAAAGAAATTGTCGGTAAATTTGGATAAAATTAGAACAGAATATACAGAAATTGACCAAAAAATAGAAGATAAAAAAGAAGAAATTGAAGTTCTGGAGGAAAAAATTAGAAAATTAGAGCAAGACACAGAAATAGTACAAAACCTTAAAATAAAAACTCAAGCATCAAATGAAATAAAAAATCACTTTCAAAAGAAGATTGAGCTCATTCGCAATGACATAATAGGCACAATCAACGATGAAATTTTAAATTGTTTTACGTTATTAGAATTGGCAGAAATAAATTATCTTTCGATTGAAGCAGGGACTTACGAACTGGAAATTCGAAGAAAATTAGGGAGAAAGACAGAGTTACTTGAATTGTCCGCCGCAGAACGTACTTTAGTGGCATTAATAATCCTTTATATTACGAAAAGAGTCTTATTACCAGACGTTCCACTATTTTTCATAGACGAGACAGCAAATGCTTTTGACGATACAAGATTTCAAAGAATTATACATTATTTAGCAAAAGAAGTGAATACGCTTATATTAACAAAAAATGAACCTTTTCAAGGAAAAAGGGGGGAAATTATCACTCAAAAGAATATTATTCATAGTTTTTAATCCCATAATTTAATTCTTTGGTATTTCGCGATTAACTCTTTTAAATTTCAGTTGAAGAGGGAATAGTTTGGTAAATTGTGATTTTTCATTTGAATCAAAAAGAACGACCCTATTTGGACTTACCCAGAATAAAAGTTCAGCTCCAGTAATTCCTGAAAAATTTAAAGTTATTCAAAAAATCGAGAAATGTATTGTTTCATTAAACCAAGAATTCTGTTTTACAGAAGAAACAGATAAACTTAATGAACTTATCAAAATTGCGCAAATAGTATTTTTAAAAGGCTATGGAAGACTAAGAATACAGAGAGATAAGAATAATAAACTTGCACAATTATCAATTCGATTTGCCATAGAGAAATTAAAGATTGAAATAGAAAAGGAGTTGATTGATCGATTTACATACTGGAATATTCAATTGTATGGGAAATTTTTTCATCTTCTTGAAATTGAAGAAAAAGCCTATCTTAAGCAAAAAGATATCGTAAAAGATTTCTGGTTATATTCAATGTATCAAGATATGGTTAATGATTTAGAAATTGCAGAAAATTTCCAGACTTATAAGGAAATTGAAGAGATTTTTTCACAATTGGTGATAAAAGGGCTTCATATCGGAAAAAATTTATTTAATATTTATTATTATTGTATTGCAGCTGTGATTATCGATGATATTTTTGAAGATAGTAACAATAACATAACTCCAGAATTACTATTTGATATTTTAAAAGTCGAATCGAAGATGTATCAGAATTTGATAAAGCAAATATTTGAAATAAAAGCTTTGATCCATTTTGAATTTGAAAAAATGATATGTAAAAATGATCAATTAGGTATTATCGGGAAAAAAAAGGAAGATAAGTTATTAACTGAGATAGAAAAAAGGAAGAAAAACATTATTGACAATGAAATTGATTTGATTCCAACAGAAAAAGAGAAATTGATAATTACCAGCGATTTCAATTTTGAACTTCAAAAAATTAGTAAAAAAATGTTCAATTATAAAGATTATTTTAAGGAAGTTACACTAGATTCGGTTATATTTTTTCTTTATAGATTTTTAGAGACTAATTTGATAACCGATTATAACCAAATTCTAAAGATAATTTATACTTCAATTAATATTTTTGATACAAATGTTATAACTTCCTTTGAAAAGTGGTTTAATGAAGATTTAAATGTCGATTCAATGTCAGGGTTCGATTTGAGGAATTCGGATGAATTACAAAAGTTATTAGATGAATTTCTTAATATAAATCAATTTCTAAAGAAAAAACGATATTCTAATAAAATAAAGATACGTGATTCAATATTGGATTATAAATTAGGTAAAAAGAAATCTCATTTAACGGAAATAAAAAAATATTTTGTAAATTGTAGAGATTTGATCAAAAAGAAACCAACAAAAGAAGAAATTCTCATTTTTTTTAATAATTTGAATAAATTAATTGAAAATAATCAACAATTGAATCCAGACAGTTTACTCGTTTTATGTTCGCTCCTAAATCACATCAATAAATCATCCATTGATATCGTACTCGACCCGAAAATGATTTATAACATCTATTTGTTGATTATTAATGAATTTCGTAAAAATCGTAAGATTAGAAAAGTGAAATTAAAGTCTATTAAGATGTTATTAAAAGCAATTATTACTTATGACCAACCTTTAATTTTATGGTTTACAAAGAATTTCATCAAAAGGAAGCAGATTAATGAGGAATTTATATTATTTTTAGAGAATTATACGGATAGATTAAAAATTAATTTGTATTCTCAAATATTTTACGGAAAAGACTCATTCTCTCAGATTTACGAACAAAAAACATTAGAATATTTTTTAAAATAGAAAAAATATAAAATATAGGCATTCTTTTCAAGAAGTCGATTAACACGATTTCATTCTTCATTAAAGAACTTATAAATGAGATCGTCTATAATTGAGAACGTCTTTATACTCTTTGTCGAATTTTGATTCGGACAATAATACCAATTCAAACTTCCCACCAGCTCTGAAATTCAAATGGACAACATTGTAGTGGCTCCCCGGATATATTTTTTCTAATGGAAAATTACTTTTTAAAACGTTAATCAATTTTGGATAGAATTCTCTACGATTCGGATTTCCTGAAACAGCGAATATCACATCCATATCACTATCAGGGCGGTGTGTTCTTCTGGCTCGGGAACCGTGTGGTGCGATTCTTGAAACTTTTAAATTTGAGTTCTTCATCACGTTTGTAATAGATATCCATTTAGAATGATAATGTTCTTCGGACATACTCATCCCTCTCTTTGTCGAAATTTGCTAGAACAATTCCGACAATTTGAATATTGATGGTTTATAGTGATTTAGTTAAGAATAGAATAAGTTATAAAAATTTTTGTTAAATATGAAAAATAACTAAGGCAATATTTCAAAAAAATAATTAAATTTCCATCAAGGAAAGGAGAAAAATTATCAAGTTTTTCATAATTTACTCACTATTCTCCTTTAGAGGATAAAACGTAAATTGTTTTTAAGAAATTGGATAAATTTATACGAATTCTTCTCAATAAATCATTAATTAGCATTTTTTGAAGAAGGTTGAACAGGTCATAAAATTATTCGAGTATGTGATTCTCATGAAAAAAATTGATATAAAACAAGAAGGACAAAGTCTCTTAAAGCACCATGCCTTTTTATACGAATTTTTGATAAAAATTCCAGAAACTAGAGAGATAATTTTCATCGAAGACACAGAAAATAGGAAAAAAATAGGAAAACCCCGGTTTAAAAGGTCCAAATATCATTGGTCAGTGGAATTATTAAAATTTCTTCGAGATCACTTACAAAATATATGGAATTTTCTTTACAAGTACTCCTATTGGTTTGATGAGACAATTTATCCTCTTATTGCTTATGAAAATAGAAGAATTTCAAAAAAGTCAATAATTTTTTTATTAGAAGAAGATGTTTGGTCAACAGATGAGGTATATGGGAATTATCTTATCGAAAAAAGTAAAGAAGAAACAATTATCAGTTATTTTCGTAGAAGAAAAAAGATTAAACAGTTCAAATTACCATCAACAAATGATAATGAAATCAAAAGATGGATCTGTAATAACGCAGTTAAACAAATCCAAGATCAATTTGATTTTTTATGGCTTAAACTAAAAACGGAAATAGAAACGTGTATAGAAGAAACCTACCATCGAGAACCTAAATTAATTCTCACTACGGAATATTTACGAGATCAATTAAGGAGAACGAAAGATATTTCAGATGATTGGTCAGAAGCAGCTTTACTTAGTTTAGGAAGAATCATTGAATTATGGTTGCTAAAATTACTTGGAAAGGAAGAGAAAAAAATCTATCATGATGAAGATATTATAAGAAGTGCAGAAATAGAAGGGATTATTAATAAGCACGAAGTTCGACTGTTAAATAAAATTAGAAGAGAGTACAATAATCTTAAGCATAAATTATATTATAAAATAAAAAAAAATATTGTGGTTGATTTAATAGAGGATTTTTCTAATCTTTTTCTTAATGGATGAATGACTTAGACTTCAAAATCAGGAATTCATGTTTTATTTCAATCCTTAGATTTTAATTTGAAAAGTTTTTAAGTTGTACTTGATATTACAGTGTAATGGTGATGAATGAATGTCGAAAGAGAAACCCGTTTTACCCACGTCGGTGAATTGCCTTAATTGTGGGCAAGATCTTTCGGAAGAAGAAATGCAAAATCTTTGCGTGAAGTGCCTGCTTAACCTTGATTTTAAAATAGAAGAAGCAGATCAGGAGAAGGTTAGAGATCACCTTAATAGAATTTTGGATGAATTT
>JALGVI010000168.1 GCA_029838215.1 Candidatus Helarchaeota archaeon
GAACGCCGCGGGCAACATCGCGCTGAAGTCCTTCTATTACCACGTCAAGATAAGCTGATATCCGAAATCCGGACCTTTCCGGAACTGCCATGGGGCGCGCGGTCTCGCCCCGGGGATCCACGGGATCCAAAGGGCTATCAAGGACTCATGTCCAAGATTGTCCAACAAAAAAAAGACCGTCCTGCAATATTCAGGTCGGAATGAATGAAGAATTCGCCACACGACTGTCTCTTTCCCGCGGCGATTGCACTTGTTTTAAATATGGGAATGCCGTTATTTTTAAATATTGCCAAAGTTCTTAGAAGTACTTTGAATTATCATAGAAGTACTTTGAATTATCATTTATATTTAAGGGGAAATATTCTCATGGCACCAAGTCTAATGAATCCAGTTACGTTTAGCTATTGTTTCTTGATTTTCATGATTATTCAATCTATATTAATACTCTTAATTATAATTACTGTAGAAATGGGAGGATTTTATGTATTAAGAGGTAAATTAAACCTTGAATCACCTTTTTCTCGAACGAATTCATCCAAACCTCAATCTTTATTTCGTTATATCCTTGTTATTTTTGCAGAAGCTACCATTTTATCTATCGAACTGTTAACGATGGTCATTATTTTTTTTAATATCTTTTACGTGTTCTTTTTTTGGGTAGATCCTCTCTATCTACCCGGTTTTGGTGATTGGATTCATCTTGGTCCTGCCGTTTTTTTTAATTATTTTGATGAATTGAGTTATTTTATCATGGTCGGTTTTTTCGACCTCCTCAATTATTCCATTTATTTATTTCCTTATTTTTTCTTTGCCCAAGGATTTATTGAATACCTCTTGGACACCTTTAGGGTGGTTTTTTTCGTGATTTCTGAATGCATGCTACTTTTGTTCGCATTTATTTGTTGGTATCTATTCAAATGGTATAATCGTCGCGCAAGCTTTGCTGCAAGCCTGGTGGGATTAACTGTAGTAGTTTATCGAATTGCTCTCCAAATTTTTTTGATAATATCCTGCTTGATTTTGCCTCTCTTTTTTCCTCTCCTTTATTGATTTAACGTGTCGTGACCCGCAAGTGACTTCGAGATCCGGAGTGATCTAAACTAAAATAAAAAAATCCTATCGTGATTACATGTAAGTTCCGCATTCCTTGCAGAAGAGTTCTTCGCTTTTCACGCTCGCTCCGCAGGTAGGGCAGAAAATGGTTCCGACTTCTGCCTTTTTTGCTTCATATGGTGTTTTCATGTCTTTTTCGGCAAATCCCTTGAATTCTTCCAGGCTTTCATCATATTCAGGCATTTTCATGAAGAACCTGCTCACGAACAACACGATGCACGGTATCAGGCAAACATATGCACCATAGAAGTTTGGGATGAATGATTTGTCCGTGAAAGTAAATGTCAAGGCAAACCCGATCATTGATAACATTAATTGAGCAAAGGCTTGACCAAATACTGTTATTAAAAGCATTGGTAGCCCCCAAATGAGCACGTAGAAAACATACGCCAAGATACCGACCAATGCTCCTAAAAGAAGAATCGTTCGTCCGATTTTAAATTCCAGGAGATAAACGAGAAAGCCGATCAGGACGATCAATCCCCCGATTAAAGGCAAGTAGGAAATAATCGATAAGAGTGGAATGTCGTAAAAAATCCACGCCGCATCTCCTAACGGGGATGGAATGAGCGTGAAAACCTTGTAAATGTGGGTGATGGTCGTATATCCTTCCCACGGCATGAAAGGCGAAAGAATCACCAAGAATGACAGGGGAACCACGATCCCTGTTAAAATGAGTAGTCGTTTATCAACCACGGGTTTTTCCTCGTCAACGAATTTTGGAAGATGTCCTGCTTGGATTGATACAAGTCTCAAACGAACATGCTCTTTTATAAATTTAATTATGCATTATATATAAATTTTTAAGAATTTTTAATTGGAGTGAGTGTTCACGTGCTGTTCGAATACAGGGTGTTGTCCGCGGATCTTTTCTTTTTTAAATCGATATTTCATCATCTTTTATCTCAATATTGTTGCAAGTCCAGCGATAAATGGCACAAATTTAAGTAGAACACAGACCTACAAATATCCATTGCTTGCCGCCAGAATGCGTGTCTGAAAGTCTGGCAAGACTATTTTTCGCGATACTCTTGAATGCCTTTTTAACGTGTTTTAAATTCATGCCTAAATCTGCAATCACGCCTTCTTCCGTGATGATACCACCTTTTTGTTGAGCATATTTCACGATCTTAATGATATCATCTCGATTCTTCTCATTGCCCTTCCATCGCGTCCCATCCATGATTTCAGATATCAAGGTAGGGGTCATGGCAGGATCTTGAGCGCAAATTTCCACTTTGACGTTACTTTTTGAGACTCCCGGAGTTCCATGAATCATGAGAGATAGCGCCACGCGTTTTTTGGAATATTTTCCTTCAGCAAAACCTTGAATCGTTCCCACGAAAAAGCCTCCCACGATCTGATCCTGAACCGAAATCGTTTCAAAATTATTTTCGGGAAGAAAAGCCCGTATTTTTTCGAATAATAATTCTGGCTCATAATTGAATTGGAACTCTTCACCGCTTTTTGTATAATCGAGGAGTTGCTCAGTAATCTTCAGGAATTCAACGGAAGATATCTTGACCTTTTTAAGCAATCCACAAACCACGCGTATTTCATGTGGTTCGGCGGGAATCGAATGGGTTTTATCCCTGTAGTCAATGAACGATCTTACCGTCCACGCAATCTTTCGTTGGTTTGAACTCAAATGTTGGACTCACGAAACCCCTTGCATTTATCTTGCTTATCTTCCGCGTGGATTCACCAATGAGTTTTAATGATTCCGGAAACGATAAGATTTGGACGAGAACATCCGTGATGACCGAAGAAGAATCATTCTCGACCTTGACCTTGAACTGATAAATTCCCTGTTTGAACTCACCGCCACGTTTGATTTTAACATCGACGTCATTCTCTTGACTTTGAAAATCGAGTGATTCTTCTTTTGTAACGCTGTTTGGAAAGTTGAACGCCACAAGTGTTGGTTTGAAGCCTCCGATCTTGAGATTGAGCCTTCGTGCC